>CAUQXM010000030.1:0-20172 GCA_963522215.1 uncultured Streptococcus sp.
TCGGCGCTTTGGAATAGTGCTGGGCCCGTTCTTGGTGCTTGGCTTCCAAGTGCTCACCCAAGAGCTTGAACTTGCGGTATTCTTCGATTTGAGAGAGAAGATCCTGCTCCAGGTCATCTTCCAAATCTGTCACTTCCGCTACCTTTGGCAAGAGCTTGCGGCTCTTAATCAGCATGAGCTGACTGGCCATAACCATGTACTCACCCGTCACTTCCAGACGCATGGCCTGCAGGGTTGAGACATAGGCTAGATACTGTTCGATGACTTCCGTAATGGGCACATCGTAGATATCCATCTGATACTTAGAAACCAGGTGCAAGAGCAAGTCCAGGGGCCCTTCAAAATCTTTTAATTTAATATCCATTATCTATATTTTTCTAAGGTCAGGACTGTTTTTAATCCTAATTTTTTTGCAATTTCGTACAAATCGACCTTGTTTTCAATTTGTCGTAGAATGAACTGTTCCCTCAAGGCTTGAGCGGATAAGGTTGAGAAACCTTTCTCCTTGACAAAGGACTCTAGCTGACGAAAGGCCCACTGACGAGAATAGGCTTTCCCTCCCCTTTCAAAGAGGTAGGTCTGGCCCATCAAGGGTTCCAATTCTGAAAGCAAGGTCGTGGGAATAGTGACAATCCTCTGTTGGGAAGCCTTCTTGATTCGCAACACCTGAAAATCCAGATTGATATCCGCAACCTTTAGAGCTAAAATCTCACTCGGTAAGAGCCCAATTTCTAGGATTAAGAGCGCTAGCAAGCGACCCTCTGGATAGTCGCTTTCTTGCCAAAAAGAGGCTAGGTCTAACAGTTCTGGCTTTTCGGTCTTCTTTTCAGCTTGTTTGGCTAATTCCAAGCGGTAAAAGCTATCCACTTCTCCTTTTTGATAGAGAAAGTAGAGAAATTGGTTACAGGCCGAAATCTTTCGCTTCTGGGCGCTAATTTTTAGATTGACTAGCTGGGCTTGGTAAATCTTGAGACTGGTCTCAGAAATCCGCTCACCCACTACGTCTAAAAATTGCTCCAAATCATACTTATAGGACTGCTTGGAATTGGCAGACAGACCCTGCTTTTCCTCTAAAAAGGCTGAAATCCTGTCTCTCATTTGCATCGAATCTCATATTCCTTACTAAAGTCATGCAAGAGGGCATTGACTGCCTTGAGGATAGACTTGCGCGTGATAATTCCTTGGAAAATACCAAACGCATCCACAACCGGTAAGAAAGACTCATCTACCAGCTTGTGCAAGACCTCCGTAATGGTAAAATCAGGCGAAACGATCGCTACGTCCGTTCTCGTCATATGAACGATATCCGTATCTGCCATAATTTCTTGACTCAAGTCATGCTCCATCTGATAAGCCATAATATCTCTGAGCCCAATCGTCCCAACAAACTGTTTTTCATCTGTCACAACGGGAACACGGGTATAGGTCATCTGACTGAGCAAGAGGGTCGCGTGATCTGCATTGTGAGTATCAATCAACACGGCTAGATTTTCAGCAGGGGTCAAAAAAGTTTCCTCTTGCCCCAACAAGAAAGTCTCAAACTCCTTGGCAATCATCGGCTAAACTCCTTAGACAAGCCCGGATACACCTCATGGTCTCGTGTCAAAAAGTCCACTTTGAAGTAACTATCATCAATCTCCACACGAGCATAGAGACATTCTTTGATGGTCCCACGTGGTTGACTGATAGAACCTGGATTTAGAAAAAGAGTCTTGCCTTCCATCCAAGCATTTGGCACATGCAAGTGACCATAGAGACAGATATCGGCCTCTTCTTCCTGAGCCCAGTAGTCCAACTTTTGAAAGTTGAAATTGATGTCAAACAAGTGACCATGGGTTTGGATAATCTTGGTCGAACCAAGCTCAGTCACCAAACGTTCTGGGTAACCGGCGTAGAAGTCCATGTTCCCTTTAACAACACGGATGCCTTCCCAAAGGGGAGAATCAGGACGCAGTTCAGAATCGCCATTATGAAAAACGGCGTCAACTTTGCCCACATAGCGATCACGGATTTCTTCTACAATCAAGCTATCGCCATGAGAATCGCTCATTACAATGATGGTTTGCTTTGCCATGATGGAAATACCTCCAAAAGTTTCTTAACGGCTAAGGCACGGTGAGATTGACTATTTTTTTCTTCAAGGGTTAATTCAGCTGATGACTTACCTGTCTCTCCTACAAGGAAGAGAGGATCGTAACCAAATCCATTTTCACCCTTAGGTTCAAAGTTAATGTAGCCAGGCCAGTCTGCTTCAACAACCAAACTTTCCTTGTTTGGACTGGCCACGACTAGGGTTGTATGGAATTGAGCCGAGCGGTCCTTGAGTTCAAAGACCATGGCCAATTCGTGCAAGAGTTTAGCATTGTTTTCACGATCAGTAGCTCCCACACCTGCGAAACGAGCTGACCAGACACCTGGCAAGCCACCAAGGACATCGACTTTGAGACCTGAGTCATCTGCCAGAACCATCTTGCCCGTTAATTGGGAAATGGTTTCTGCCTTGAGACGGGCATTTTCTTCGAAGGTCATGCCTGTTTCTGCTACTTCCGGTAGGTCAGGGTAGTCATTAAGATTTTCCACATCGTAGCCTAGCTTGTCAAAGATAGCTCGGAATTCCTTGGTCTTGCCCTCGTTACGAGTCGCAATCAATAAGGTTTCTCTGACCTTGCTTGTCTCAAAGAAATCATGAACATTGACCCCTTCTTTAGGCAATTCTACATGCAGGAGTTGCCCATTTTCAACCAAGAGCAGAGCCCCTTGACGTTGGATGACTTCCACATTTCGTCCCATTTCTTGGTTGAGGATATCTACCACAAAAGACAATAAACGGTAGAGAGAACCATAGCGTAAAACAGTAACAGAAACAGGAAAACCTCGATCCTCATCTCGAAATCTTTGGGCAAACTCCAATAGAGGAAAATCCAAGTCATCATCCGTCAACGTCCGGACGCCACCAAAAATACCATAGGACCCGACATACCAGTCCTGTCCATCCTTATATTCATAAATTTTATTTGTCATAATTCTACATGCTCCACATGAATCTCTTTTTCCAGCCATTCTTCACCAATTTGTGCAAAACTTTGGCTGCTGGCTGTTGTGTAAAAACGGTGATGGAGTGGTCCGGCATCGCGACCACGATTGATTTCAAAATAATTAAGTAAGACTGAGATATCCCGTACGCACTCTGCCCCACTATCAATGAGCTGAACCTTGGGTCCCATGACATTTTGAATAATGGGTCTGAGCAGTGGATAATGGGTACAACCCAAAATCAGGCTATCCACCTTTCCAACCAAGGGACGCAGGGTTTCATAGACCACTTTCTTGGTAACACTGGTTGACAGGGCACCAGACTCCACCAAGGGAGCAAACTTGGGACAGGCCAAACTCTCCACCTGTAAGTCCGGATCCAAATCATGGATTTTCTGACGGTAGATGTCTGATTGTACCGTCATGGGTGTTCCAATCACTCCGATTTTCCCACCTTGGCTGGACTTGATAGCTGCCGAAGCTCCTGGCAAAATCACACCTAGGACAGGAATATCTAGTTGAGCCTTGATTTCTTCCCAGACGACCGCAGTCGCAGTGTTACAAGCAATGACAATCATCTTGACATCCTTGGTCAAGAGAAAGTTGACCAACTGCCAAGTATATTCACGAATTTGCTCAGCAGGACGGGGACCATAGGGCGCCCGTGCCGAATCTCCAATATAGACGATTTCTTCATGGGGAAGTTGGCGCATGAGCTCGCGCACAACGGTCAAGCCCCCGACACCCGAATCCAAAAAACCAATTGGTCGATTATCCATACAGTCTTCTTTCTAGTCTTTTTTCTGATTGATAGTTCATTATGATTACCGTTCTTTATGAACTGAATGACAGCCTAATCAACAACTATCTCTCTTAATCATAATCAAATATCAACAGAATGCAAGGAAAAAGTCTCATCCCTAAACCATAGCCAACATAGTGAGAAGTCTGGAACTTTCATCCCAGACTTTTCCTTATTTATTTTTTCTTTTTATTGTTAGCAAGGGCTGCTTTTTGTTGGCGGATGATTTGGTGGTAAACTTGTTGTACCTTAGCTTCGCTTGGTTTTTGACCATTTGCACTCAAAAGAGTACGAACTGCTTCAGCATTCAAACGTGGGTTGTCAGCAAATTCTTTTTCGATTTGCTTACGAACCAAGTACATTCCTCCAAGAGCTCCTCCTAGAAAAGCTAGCACAATCAATACAATTGCTAATAGTAAATCCATCATATTTCTCCTGTTTCTTTTTGAGTCCCTTTCATTATACCATAAACTAGCCACCCTGACCAGTTTGTTTTACGCTTTCAGGGATGGAATAAACAGCAAAAAGAACCCTGCTTTTCTGCGAAAGAGGGCTCCTTACTAAGTTTAATTTACATAAATAGCCAGCGTTTGATACGGTTTTAGTAGAATTTTTTCAGACACTTCTGCATCTTCATAGTTTGAAATCAAAATTTGTCCATTTTGGTAGGCTACTGGTAAATCGATTTCCACTTCTGTAGCATAAAAATTATTGAGCACCATCTCAGCCTTTTTCTTTATCCCAAAACCAATTCATCACTAACTAGACTTTGTCCACTATTTTTCTGGAAGAGATGCATGAGATCTTCAACTGTCAGATGCTTTTTCTCCTCTCCCTTGACATCCACCACTATCTTACCCTGATAGAGCATAATGAGACGATTACCATACTCAATCGCATGGTTCATATCGTGGGTAATCATCAAAGTCGTCAACTGATGGTGTTCCACAATCTTTTGCGTCAAATCCATCACCATTTGACTCGTTTTCGGGTCAAGTGCCGCAGTATGTTCATCCAAAAGCAAAAGTTTGGGTTTCACCAGAGCTGCCATGACTAGGGTCAAGGCCTGTCTTTGTCCTCCTGAGAGATATTGAGTATCTACTTTCAAGCGATTTTCAAGACCAATATTCAGCTCTTTCAAGGCCTCTTGGAACTGGATTCTATCCTTCTCCTTCACTCCCCAGCCAAGCCCTCTCTTCTGCCCGCGTCTCAAGGCAATAGCCATATTCTCCTCAATCGTCAAACGAGAAGCTGTTCCCATCTTAGGATCTTGAAAAACACGGGCAATATCCTTGGCTCTCTTTCTGACACTCAGATTTTTAATGGATTTGCCTGCCAGTAGAAGGTCCCCTTCATCCACAGATAAATTGCCAGCCAAGATATTCATCAAAGTGGATTTCCCTGCTCCATTTCCACCAATCACAGAGATAAAATCTCCCTCTTCAACCTCTAAGTCTAATCCTTTGAGGACATGGTTCTCATTGACTGTCCCTGCTTCAAAGGTTTTGTGAATATTTTCAAGTGTTAACAAACTTGCCATAACTTTCTCCTCCTATTCATTTCTCAATTTCAGACCACGAATCTTTAATCTCTTTTGCAATTCTGGTGCAAATAAAACTAAGGCTAACAAGATTGCATTAAAGAGACGAACTAAGTTTTGATCTAGATTTGGAATTTCATAGATATTTAAAATAATCAAACGGTAAACAATAGCACCGATTCCGATGGATAACAAGCGGCCTCCAATGGTCAAGTCGTGTATCAAGACTTCCGCAATAATCACTGCACTCAAACCAACAACGATGGTTCCTGTCCCAGAAGTCACATCTGAAAATCCATCATTTTGGGCAAACAAGGAACCACATAGGGCAATCAAGCCGTTTGAAATCATGTAACCAACAATCTTCATGGTGTCTACATTGACCCCATTGGCCTCACTCATCGGAATATTGTCCCCAGTCGAACGCAAGACCAAGCCAATCTCCGTCTTCATCAAAAGAGTCAAGACCAAACAAACAAGTAAGAGACAGGCCAAACTGAATGAGAAAACAGCTTCTTCATTTGTCAGTCCCAAGCTAGCCAACTGTTTAAAGACGGTTGCAGAATCTCCCAAGGAAAGATTGGGCACACTTCCCATGATTTTAATATTGATTGAATAAAGCCCTGTCAAGGTCACAATACCTGTCAAGAGAGCTGGAATTTTCATCTTGGTGTGGAGCATTCCTGATACTAGACCTGCTACCATACCTGCCAGCAAAGCAAGTAAAGTCGCAATCCAAGGATTTGTCCCTGCCTGTATCTGAGATACGACGACAGCCGCCCCCAGTGGAAAGGCTCCTTCAGCAGTCATATCCGCAATATCCAAAATACGGAAAGTCAAGTAGACCCCAATCGCCATAATCGACCACAACAAACCTTCTGATAAACTAGATAACACAAAATTCATCTTAAACCTCCTTATTCCTTGCCTTCTAACTTACTAATATCAATTCCCAATGCTTCTGCCATTTCTTGATTGGTATGCAATTCCAGTTTTTCAGGCAACTCAACTGCTATATTTTCTGGCTTCTCTCCTTTTAAAACACGAATCAGCATGCGAGCTGTCTGTCTTCCCAATTCTTCATAATTGGTTCCGTAGTTATACAAGCCACCAACAGCAATCATTTCTGTTGAACCACCGAATACTGGAACCTTGTGTTTAATAGAAACCTGCTTGACTGTTTCCATGGTTGATGAAATGATATTATCCGTTGGTACAAAAACCATATCCACCTCTGCCATCAAACTTTCTGCAGCCGCCTTGACGTTGTTACTGTCCAAGATTGTTTTTTCAACAACGGTAAAGCCTTTTTCTTCCAGAAGGCGCTTAGCTTCATCCTTTTGGACAACTGAGTTTGGCTCGCTCTGAGTATAGAGAATTCCAATCGTTTTAGCTTTTGGCAACACTTTCTTTATCAAATTGATTTGGGTTGAAATGGCATCTGATGACTGGTCGCTTGTCCCAGTTACATTGCCCCCAGGATGTTCTCTTGACTCAACCAACTTGGCACTGACAGGGTCTGTTACCGCTGAAAAGATAACAGGTGTCGTTTGTGTTGTATTGGCCAAGCTCTGAGCAGAAGGCGTTGCGATAGCTAGAACGACATCACTAGATTCTGCTAGTTGCTGGGAAATCGTTTTTAGGTTTCGTTGTTCTCCCTGTGCATTTTGCAAATCAATCTCGATATTTTTCCCTTCAGCATAGCCTTGCTTGGCAAGCTCATCCACAAACCCTTCTCTAGTAGCGTCTAAGGACTGGTGGGTAATAAATTGCGAAATACCGATACGAAACACATCTTTTTTCTTATCTGCCTTCAACTGATGCAAACTAATCAGAGAGGTCAAGAGAATCCCCACTACCAAGAGAGGGGCTAGTAATTTTCGAACAACTTTCATAATGAAACTCCTTCTCAGAAAAGATAAAACAAAAAACCGCCTAGATACTATCTAAACGGATGCTTGAAATAATCTAACAAGTTACAACTTAGCTAGTCCATTTAGATATTCATCTATATGGACCACAATTAAAAATCTTAGCCACATAGATACAAACAAATTGCTTGAACTGTTTGCATCCATGGTGACATGTCTACAAACACTATCTAAAGTAGCTAAAGTAAAAGTTTTGATTCATAATTACAGCTTGTCTCTTATTCATTTCTTTTTCTGCTTTCTTTTTTGATGTTTCCTATCTTACCACCTTTTTCATCACCTGTCAAGAATATTTCAGAATTTTTTAAAATTTTTCGAAAATTCTTTCAAGGAGCTTTCAAAGACTTTCAAATCAGTCCAACAAAAAAAGGTTTATAATTTCCATAAAAGTTGACATGGAAATTATAAAACCATTATTAGTTTAACCCTTGTTGGTAACGCGCCAATTCGGCTTGGTTAGCCCAAACATAGTGACCTGGACGGATTTCTACCATAGATGGCTTATCAGTCTCATAGTCGTGTTGACTTGGGTCGTAAACTTTCAAGACCTTCTTACGTTCCAAGATTGGATCTGGGATTGGTACCGCTGAAAGCAAGGCTTGAGTATATGGGTGAATTGGATTGTTAAACAATTCTTCTGTTTCTGCAACCTCTACAATAACACCCTTATAAATAACTGCGATACGATCTGAAATAAAGCGAACAACCGACAAGTCATGGGCGATGAAGAGATAGGTCAAACCAAGTTCTTTTTGGAATTTTTTGAGCAAGTTCAAGACTTGAGCACGCACAGAAACGTCCAAGGCTGAAATGGGCTCATCCGCAATAACAAAGTCTGGTTGCATGACCAAGGCACGGGCAATACCGATACGTTGACGTTGACCACCTGAGAATTCATGAGGGTAACGAGTCAAGTGCTCAGCAAGAAGCCCCACTTCACGAATAATATTTTTAACTTTCTCTTTACGTTCTTCTTCATCCTTGAACAGATGATGATTGTAAAGACCTTCTGAAATAATATAATCAACAGTCGCACGTTCATTCAAACTTGCTGCAGGGTCTTGGAAAATCATCTGGATACGACGAATCAATTCTGCAGCTTGTTCACGCGATTTCTTACCATTAATCTTTTGACCTTCAAAAATGATATCTCCATTACTTGTATCATTGAGACCGATGATAGCACGACCAATAGTTGTTTTCCCACTACCTGACTCACCTACAAGCGAGAAAGTTTCTCCCTTGTTGATAAAGAAGTTAGCATTTTTAACCGCGACAAACTTCTTACTTCCTTCACCGAAGGAAATTTCTAAATCTTTGATTTCTACTAATTTTTCAGACATTTCCTTCCTCCTAGTCAGCCAGATGGGCAAATCCCATTTTTTCACGGATCTTATCGTGGAGATTTGCAATCACAGCTGGTTTTTCTACTTTTGGAGCATCCTCATGAAGTAGCCAAGTTTTAGCCCAATGTGTCTCTGATACTGAGAATTGAGGAGCTTTTTGTTCGAAGTCAATCTGCATTGCATAGTCAGAACGCAAGGCAAAGGCATCCCCTTTCAGGTCAGTATAAAGTGACGGAGGTGTTCCTGGGATTGAGTAAAGTTCCCCTTTATCATCAGCAAGCTGAGGCAAGCTAGACAAGAGACTCCATGTATATGGATGGCGAGGGTCATAGAAGACTTCCTCAACAGTTCCATACTCAACGATTTCTCCCGCATACATAACTGCTACCTTATCCGCAATACTTGCTACCACACCAAGGTCATGGGTGATAAAGATTGTTGTGAAATGGTACTCGTTTTGTAAAGATTTTAGCAAATCAATAATCTGTGCTTGGATGGTTACATCCAAGGCAGTTGTTGGCTCATCACAGATCAAGACATCAGGTCGGCAGGCAAGGGCAATAGCAATAACGATACGTTGACGCATCCCTCCAGAATATTGGAATGGGTATTCATCAAAACGTCTATCTGCATCTGGAATCCCAACCTTATTCATGTAGTCAATGGCCAATTCTTTCGCTTCTTTAGCTGTTTTGCCTTGGTGTTTTACAATAACTTCTGTAATCTGACTACCAATTGTTTTAATTGGGTCCAAACTAGTCATTGGATCTTGGAAGATAGTCGCAATCTTAGCACCACGAATTTGTTCCCAATCCTTGTGAGAAGACAAGGCTGTCAAGTCCTGACCACGGTAGTCAATACTTCCTTGGGCAATGCGACCATTTTCTTCAAGCATACCTGTGAAAGTCTTTGTCAAAACAGATTTCCCTGATCCTGACTCACCTACCAAGGCTAATACTTCTCCTTCAACTAGTTCAAGGGAAACGCCGCGAATGGCTGTCAATACTTTGTCACGAACGTCAAATTCCACGACAATATCGCGAGCAGTCAAAATTACATTTTTTTCTTTTGTCATTTCTACTCCTATCTATGTGTACGTGGATCACTAGCATCCGCTAAGTTTTGACCAACTACGAAAAGGGATAAGGATACCAAGACAAGAGTTGTCAATGGAATCCAGAACAAGTAAGCATTGGTTGTTACGTTTTGTGAATAATCCGAAATCAAACGACCCAAACTTGGCACGGTAATCGGTAATCCAAGACCGAAGAATGACAAGAAGGCTTCGTATGAGATAAAGCTTGGAAGCATTTGAGTCATGGTTGTCACAATAACAGATACCAATTGAGGCATGATATTTTTGGCAACAATCTTCAAGGTTGGTGTTCCCAAAGTACGTGATGCCAAGTTGTATTCCAAGTCACGATAGCGCAAGATTTGCACACGGATCATGAAGGCAATCCCAATCCATGTTGTTACACTCATTGCAAAAATCAGATTCCAGAATCCAGCTCCGATTGAGTAAGTCAAGACAATGACAATCAAAAGAGATGGGATGTTTGAGATGACGTTATAAACTTCCATCATCACACGGTCAACTGATTTTGAAATTCCCCAAATACCACCGACAAAGACACCGATAACCAAGTTAATCACTGTCGCAATCACAGAAATGAGGATAGAGTTACGAGCTCCGAACCAAACACCGTCAAAGAGCGATTTACCGTTACTGTCAGTACCGAACCAATGCTCAGCATTTGGCTTAATATAACGAGCACTAAAGTCGTTTACTTTGCTGACATCATTGAAATCAAACTTAGAAAACATTGGGTAGATGAAACTCATCAAAATGATAGCTACCAAGATTCCCAACATGACTACAGTTGATTTCTTCTTCATAAATTGTCTAAACACTGAACCCCAGTATGAATAAGCTGGCGCATCAATGGCTTCAGAGGCAAAATCGTCACGTTTTACAAACTGAAATTTTTCTTTATCGATTGTAGACATTATTTGCCTCCTTTCTCAGTCAATTTAATACGTGGGTCAATAATAGTCATCCAAATATCTCCCAAAAGAAGTGAGAAGATAGAAATACATGTAAAGATGAAGACAAGACCAACGACCATAGAGTTATTAGATGCTTTTACAGAGTCAATCAACATTTTACCCATACCTGGGAAGGCGAAGACTGTTTCAGTAAGGGTTGCACCACCGATAACCCCGATAACAGCACCAGGAATTCCTGAAACTAGCGGAACCATGGCATTTTTAAAGATGTGTTTGTTTGAAATTTCTTTTTCAGACAAACCTTTTGCACGAGCAAAACGAACAAAGTCCTGTGATTGCAAGTCAATCATGTAACGACGAATCCAAATAGCTGTACCAGGAGCACCCAATAAACCAAGGATAACTGCTGGTAAAACATACGAACGCCAATCTCCAGCACCCAAAATAGGGAATGAATCTGGAAGACCAATTGATGATCCAATCAAACGAACAATGTAAACCAAAGCAATGGTTGGAAGGGCCATCAAGAAGGTCAAAAACCCTGTTGAGAAGCTATCAATCCAAGTATTCTTGAAGCGAGCCATAGCTGAACCAAGTGGCACGGCAATCGCATAAGAAATCACCAAACCGATCAATCCAACGACTGCAGAGCTAGCAATCATAGAAGGATATTGGTAGTTGCTTTCTGTTGCAGTATATGGATCATCTTTCCCATAGTTAGCCACTTCACGAGAGTCAGCCTGACTAGGTGATTTATAGGTTCTTGAGTAAATATTTACAGAAGAAGTTTTCTTACCTGTTGGGAACTGAACTTGAGATGTTTTTGTTTGTCCTTGTCCTTGAGTAATAACCTGTAAAACAGGGCTATTAGCATAGGTTGGATAAGAGTCACCTAAATTGATGTTCACAAAGTTTTGATGCACAAATGGGAACTGACTGTTGAAGTACAAGAGATATTTGTGTTTAGTACCTGAACCAACCAATGACCATCCGATCGCTGGATCGTTTTCAAAACGAAGGTAACGTTTCAAGTCTGGATTTTCAGGGTCTTGAATTTTATTTGTATGGTCAATGTCAATCAAGTTAGCATAGAAGTGAAAAACACGTTCAAAAATTGGGATTTCACGAGTAGCGTAGAATTGGCCACTTTCAGTAAATTCTCCCAAGGTCCAACCATGACCGATTTGTTTGATGTATTTTTCATAGATAGCCTTGTTGGTGTCATTAGCTTCAACTGTTACAGAGGCATCCATCTGGCTAGCTTTTTCTTGCAACTCTTTGGTATCGTAGTACTCGATATAGCCCATACGCTCATAAACAGTGTTCTCATAGTTATCACGCTTATCAGCAGTTGTCGCAATCTTGTTATAGTTGGTATCCTGTTTGAAAATCAATTTTCGAGGAACCATTGTATAGATAATCGTGTAAGTCAAGGTTGTTACTAAGAAGATAGAAACCAATGACCGCAAGACACGCATAAAAATATATTTCTTCATATCGTTTCCTTTTTAAATCCCAAAAGAACCTTCTCCTCATGGAGAGAAAGTTCCCTTGAGAGTTATTTATTTAACGTGTTTAGTCAATTCTTTTTGAACTTTTTCGTTTGATTCTTTTTTCTCTTTAATCCATTTCTCACGAGCTTGTTCATAATCAGCCTTTGTTACAACTTTGTCTTGTAACTGAATATATTTGAAGTAGAGATTTGAACCTTTGTCTCCAGATTGGCTATAAGAAGCTGAGAATGGTACAACACGAGAAATGAATGGTGCAGCACCACTAGAAGACATAGCTGGTAAGAAGAGTGAACTGTCTGTCAACCAAGCTTGAGCAGCAGCATATTTTTCATAACGTTTGTTAAGATCACTTGTTTCTTTTCCAGCTTCATCAAGCAATTTATCGTAATCTTTCACACCAACTTTAGCTGCAGCTGCATTTGATGGGTCATCATACCCCATATAAGTTTTCGTTTGCTCACTATTAGTTGATTTAAGGATATCAAGGTAAGTTGATGGATCTTCATAGTCAGGATTCCATCCAACCGCACCTGAAAGATCCCAATCCTCAGCTGCCGCATTAGCAGCATAATAAGTCGCATTAAAGAATTCATCTTTAGAAATTTGTTGAATATCGATGACAACATTTTCTTCGCCTAAAACTTTTTCAACTGATTGTTTGAACGACTGAATCCGTGCGACAAAGTTTTTAGAGGTTTGGTCTACTGGAACATCCAAGTGGATAGGGAATTTCACACCTTCTGCTTCCAGAGCAGTTTTAGCTTTAGCAAATTCTGCTTTAGCTTTGTCAGCGTTAAAGAGACCGTCTTGACCATCAGCAAAGTTTACATCTTTCCACTCATCTCCATAAGTCTTAACTTTTTCAGCAACCAAGTCACCGAAAGTTTTTTCGCCTGCAGTCACAAAGTCTGGTTTCACAAATAAATTACGAACTGCGAGAGGAGCACCTTCTTTACCGTTAACTTGAGCAGAATAACCTGTACGGTCAAAGGCAAAGTTCAAGGCTTGGCGGAAGTCTTTGTTAAGAAGAGCTTTCTTAGTAGATGTTTTCTCTTCATCTGTCGTTTTAGATGTATATTTGTAATTTTGTCGATCGATATTTACACCTAAACCTCCAATACCAGCTCCTGACGGAGTGTAGAAAATATTATCCTTGTATGACTCCTCTACCTTTGAGAAGTTTGAACTTGTTGGGTAAAGACGAGCAAAACTATAAGCTCCACTTGTAAAGTTACGCTCAAGTGATTCTTGGTCCGAACCATCAAAATATGCAAGTGTTGCTGTATCTAAATGAACATTCTCTTTATCCCAGTACTGCTCGTTCTTAGCAAATTCGATAGAAGATTTAGCAGTCAAACCTTTAAGCAAGAAAGGTCCATTATATAGCAATGATGTAGGATCTGTCGCTTTAGCAAAATCAGAGCCTTTTGATTTTTCAAATTCTTCGTTTAATGGCCAGAAAATTGAATAAACCATCTTAGAGTTCCAGTAAGGTTCTGGTTGGTTCAAAGTATACTCAAGAGTATAGTCATCAACCGCTTTAACACCTACTGTAGAGAAATCTTTTGAATTCCCAGCCAAATAATCAGATAAACCTTTAACAGAAGTTTCAGCTAGATATAGAGCTTCTGATTTCTTATCTGCCGCATGTTTCAATCCATTCACGAAGTCTTTAGCAGTCACTTCGGCATATTCTTCACCATCGGATGTCATCCATTTGACACCTTTACGAATTTTGTAGGTATATGTCAATCCATCTTTTGATACAGACCAGTCTTCTGCAACCGCAGGAGTCAAATTCCCGTATTTGTCATTTGTGAAGAGGCCATCGATCCCGTTTGAAGTAGCCACTTTCGTACTCTCTTTTCCAGAAATAATATAATCTAATGTTTCTGGGTCAGCCGAATAGACATAGCCATAGGTTTTTGGAGCTGTCGAATCAGATGATTTTGAATTCCCACAAGCTACTAACACACCTGTTGCCAATAAAGCAACTCCTGCTGCAACAAAGACTCTACTTTTTTTCATTTATTTACTCCTCTGATAAAGTATAGGTTATCATCAATTATACCATAGATTTCAAGAAAAGTAAACGAATTTTCAGAATATTTAGGCTTATTGACACAAAAAATCTGAAAAAGCTATTGACTGAAAATCATTTTCAAGGTATAATAATAAACGTTAAGGCGGTATAGCCAAGTGGTAAGGCACGGCTCTGCAAAAGCTTGATCGTCGGTTCAAATCCGTCTACCGCCTTCTATAACTTGATTTATCAGGTTTCACATGAACAGAAAGCCCAATTTGAAGGGCTTTTTTCTTTTTCTTTGGATAAATAAGGATAGATTTAGAAAAGTTTTGGGGCGGATTTGGGGACTGAGTTTTTCGAGGATACTATTCCCTTTTAAAATCAACTGAAAAAAGCTTTGTCACGCATGATGACAAAAGCCTCTAGTTTACTCTGTTTCTTCTTCTATTTCAACTTCGGTAATTTGGACTTTTACCTTGGTAACACGTCCATTTTTCACTTTATCATTGGTTAGGATAAGCTGTTTGTTTTGGCTTACTAATTCATAACTGAGTTTCTCAGTCGTTGGAATGGTCCCAACTCCTGTCAAATAGTAACCAGCGATGGTATCAACGTCATCACTTTCCAGTTCAACATCAAAGTAGTCATTAAAATCATTGAGATTCATGGTACCTTGAACAATATAAGTATCTTCTCCAATTTTATGAACTTCGATTTCAGCCTTATCTGTTTCGTCATCGATTTCCCCAACGATTTCCTCTAAGAGGTCTTCAAGTGTCACCAAACCAGCCATTCCACCGTATTCATCCAGCAAGATTGCCATTTGTCTTTGGGTATTGCGCAATTCTTTTAACAAGTCATCCACAAAAATGGTTTCAGGAACAAAAAGTGGATCTTGTAAGATTTTCTTCCAAACAATATTGTCAAAACCGTCCACAAAGCCCGCATTAAGGAGACTCTTGGTATGAATAATCCCAATCACATTGTCCTTATCCCCATCATAGACAGGGATACGAGAATAATTTTGTTTTAAAATACTTTGGATGATGGTTTGACTATCATCCTGAATATCTACCATAAAGGCATCCGTTCGAGGAACCATGACTTCTCTGGCCATTAATTCGTCCAGTGAAAAGATTCCTTGTAACATTTCAATTTCGTCAGCATCTAGTGTTTCTTCACTATTTGTCAGCATGTACTCAATTTCATCACGGGTCATTTTTTCGTCAGCATCATCAAAGGTCATAGGAGTCAAGCGACTCAAGAGATTGGTAGATGCAGACAAGAGCCAAACAAAGGGACTAACTAGTTTCCCAAGCCCAATGATAACTGGCGCTGTACGAATCGCCAAGGCATCCTTTAGATTAAGAGCGATTCTCTTAGGATACAATTCCCCAAAAACGATGGAAATATAAGTCAAAAATGCTAAAGACAGAAAACTTGCAACGGCATAAGCTGTTTCACCATTTCCAAGCCAAGATGCAATTTCTCGTCCCAGAGTGTCTGCCAAACTCGCCCCTGATAAGATCGTAATCAGGGTAATCCCTACTTGAATGGTTGATAAAAAGTGGTTAGGATTTTCTAATACCTTCAGCAGACGGATATAGCGTCTATCTCCTTCTTCTGCCTTTTGTTCAACTCGCGCACGATTAAGAGAGACCATGGCCATTTCTGTGGCTGAGAAAAAGGCATTTAACACCGTCAAGATAAACAATAAAACAAATTGTAGCAACAAATTCTGACTACTTGGGTCTTCCATAGTTCTTCTCCTAAAATAGTATCTTATCCTTTATTATATCACAAAATATAGTCCAGTACATATTATTTTTTCTCATACTCTTCGAAAATCTCTTTAAACCACGTCAGCTTCATCTGCAACCTCAAAGCTGTGCTTTAAGCAACCTGCGGCTAGCTTTCTAGTTTGCACTTTGATTTTCATTGAGTATCAGTGTCTATTGTAGCACAGCTTAAACTAGTAAGAAAGAACTCCTATATCCACAAGTGACATAGGAGTTTATTTTGTATTTCACTGAGTAACAGTCACTTCTCCAGTTCGGTAATCCAGTTGAAGCCCTTTTTGAACATTGGGAACTAGAACATTAAATTCCAATTCTCCGTCTGAAGACTTGGCTTCAATCTGTGAAGCTGAAGGAACTAAATCCTCGTTTGAAGCATAATAAAGGGTTACACGGTAACGGACACGCTTGTTTTTATCCAAGGCCTTACGTACCATGCTTTCATAGTAGTTTTGACCAGTCGAATCCTCGGCTTGAGCCTGATTTGCCCAGGCTGTTTGAACAGCAATGTTTTTAGGATTGCTTGTCGAGGCATCAAAACCATCCAAGCCACCGATTAAGGCATAGCCTAACAAGTGACCTCTATCGACCGCATGGGTATAAGTACCCTTTAGATTCTTGACCTGATGCCAGCCTGGAGGAGTCCATGAAGTCGAACCATTCCCAGTTTCTTCACGATTCTTGTACTGGCGAGTAGACTTAGACAAGAGAGCATTAGCTACCGTTGGCACGGTTTCCTTGCCCACTGTCTTTGTTTTATTATCAGCGTAGGGTTTACTTGAAACCTTGGCATCTAGATTTGTTTTATTGCCATTAACGATAAAAGCACCTGAGCCATTCCACTCCAGACTCCCTTTTACTTGACTCTTGACTGCGTCTGTTAAGACACTCTCTGCCAATGCTTGACTAGGAGCTTCAGACGCTTGTTTTTTCTGACTAAGCTTGGTGTTAGGACTATTAGCTGTCGACTCCATCTGCTTGATATAATAGCTTCCCGCAGATAAAAGCAATAACACTAGCAGTCCGATCAGTGTCTGTCTTGTTTTTTTATCCATTTTTCTCCTTATCTCTAGAAAAAGACTGGTTCTCCAGCCTAATTTCCTGTAAATTTATGAATCAATTCCTGCCATTTTGCTGGAGACAGGATAGCCCATGGATCTTGACCCTTGCCCAAGATTCCATAACCTACCATTAAGCCGATACCTAGGGCTAGAGAACCTAAAAACAGTACCAAAATGACCAGAAGTAAACGCTTGATTACATATCTTGATTTCTTATTCATCTTCATCACTTGCCTCAATCCGCTGAATCTTAGCACCTAGCTGCGCCAACTTCTCATGGAAACGGTAATAACCTCTATCCAAGTGAACCAATTTACCAACAACGGTTTCTCCTTGCGCTACCAAACCTGTCAAAATTAAGGCAGCACTGGCACGAAGGTCAGTTGAAAGAACTTCTGCCCCCTGCAAAGGTTGACCACCAACAATACGAGCTGTATCACGGATAATCTCAGAGTGCAAGCCCATGCGACGCATTTCTTCTAGATGTTGGAAACGATTTTCGAATACCGTCTCCACCATAGTTGATTCCCCTTTTGCGACGGTCATCAAGGCTGTAAATTGAGCCTGCATATCTGTTGGAAAACCTGGGTGGGGCAAGGTTTTCACATGAACAGCTTTTAAATTTTCTAGTTGAGAGCGAACTCGAATTCCTTCAGTCTCCTCTGTCACTTCCACTCCCATTTCAAGCAATTTGGCAATCAAGGGACGGTTGTGCTCCCAAACAGCGTCTTTAATCAAGACATCACCACCAGTCATGGCAGCAGCTACCATAAAGGTTCCTGCTTCGATACGGTCTTGGACTACATTGTGAGTCGTACCATGAAGTTTGTCAACACCGGTAATGGTAATGGTCTCTGTACCAGCACCCTTAACCTTAGCTCCCATTTCATTGAGGAGAATGGCCAGGTCAACAATCTCAGGCTCACGCGCAGCATTTTCAATCACTGTCACCCCATCAGCTAGGGTTGCTGCCATCATCAAGTTCTGCGTAGCACCAACACTTGGGAAGTCCATGTAAATATGAGCTCCATGTAAGCGATCAGCCTTGGCTTCGATATAACCAGCTGTCTGACTAATCTTAGCCCCCATAGCTTCTAGACCTTTCAAATGAAGATCAATAGGACGGCTACCAATCGTACAACCACCTGGCATGGATACCTTGGCATGACCTACACGGGCAAGAATTGGTCCCAAGACAACGATAGATGCACGCATCTTGCTGACATACTTGTAAGGAGCTTCCTCAGTGATATCGCCAGTCGCGTCCACCTCGACAAGATGAGCCTCCTCATCAAAATCCACCTTGGCATTCAAACCACGAACCACCTGATTCATAGTGAAAACATCTGACAAGATAGGAACATTCTGCAAGACGGTCTTTCCTTCACTTGCTAGAATAGTCGCTGCCAACAAGGGCAAGACTGCATTCTTTGCTCCTTCGATCGTAACACTTCCTACCAGACGATTATCGCCACCTTGAACCACAATTTTTTCCATACTTATTTCCTTTACTCTTGATTTTATAATAATCCTCTAAGCGCTTCTTGCCACAACTGATATAGGCTGATAAAGAAAGAACTCATGATGTAGCCCATGACAATGCTGAAAAAGGCTACTAATAAACGAACTTTTCCTGTGTTCTCAGCTGTTACTTTTAAAACCTTTTCCCATCTAACAAGATCCTTTAAAAGGTAAAAACTCACATAAATAAAGAGCATGTGACTGCTTAGAGTGAATAATAATTGAACCATTTGACTATTATACCATCTTCTCTGTTTGTGCGCTAGTTTGGAAACTTAACTTAAAACTAGGGATTGTTTTTCAAGTAATCAATTGCATCTTGTAGGGTTTTAACTGGCACGATTTTCATATCTGTCTTGATTGTTTTGGCTGCTTCTAGGGCTGTTTGGTAGTTGTTTTTCGCATCCGAATGCGCTTTTTGTTCTTCTTCGCTAACAGGGTTATCAGGGGCAAAGAAAATAGCAGCACCTTCTCTAGCCGAAGCAACAACTTTCTTATCAATACCTCCAATGTCCCCCACATTCCCATCGCGGTCAATGGTACCTGTACCGGCAACGATACGGCCATTTCGAAGGCCAGGGTCAGCTATTTGGGTATAGATGGCCAGACTAAACATGAGACCTGCACTTGGACCGCCAATACCAGCTGTTGAAAAGCGAATTGGGACATCACTGGTCACTTCCGTACGGTCAATCAAACCGATTCCAATTCCATTTTTACCATTTTCCAAGGTGATAATCTTACCTTCTGCAGACTTGGTTTGCCCATCCTCTTCATAGGTGACCTTGACGGAGTCCCCTAGTTTTTGAGAATTGACATAATCAATCAAATCTTTGGAACTATCAAAGGTCTGATCATTGACTGCTGTGACCGTATCAGAGATGTTAAGAATCCCTTTAAAGGTCGAATTATCCGTCACAGTCAAAACATAAACCCCAAGATATTTGAGTTCGATATCTTTACCAGCTGTTTTTAGCCCTTGATACTTGGCCATGTTTTGCGATGTTTGCATGTAGAATTGATTGATCCGCATAAATTCAACATCGGAAGAGCCACCTGTAGTCTCTTGAGCACTACGAATATCTGTAAAAGGCGTCAACCAAGCATAAATCATATGGGCTAAAGTAGCGTGTTGGACACCAACCGTAACGAATTGATAGGCCCCAGCTTCCTTATCTTCTGTGTCATTGACTTTAAGGACTTGGCGAATATCTTCCGAACCACCTGGAACCTCTATATAGTAGGGCAAGGGCACTACAAATGCCAAGAAAGTCACAATTAAGGCCGCAATGACATATAAGGGCCATCTAATCTTTTTTTTCATTTCTTATTTCCTCCAAAATACTCTCGGGAACATAGTAAGCAATATCCTGACCAAACTTCAAAAGCTCTCTAACACCGGATGAACTGAGATAGAGATGTTCAGGTCGACTATGTAAATAAATGGTCTCTATATTAGGAGACAGCTGATGATTGTAGTAATCAAAACTGGCTTCATATTGCAAATCCGACGCATTTCTCAAGCCTCGAACTAAGAAAGTAGCCCCCAGTCTTTTTGCGACATCAACCACCAATTCATCATGAGAAGACAC
>CAUQXM010000031.1:0-20123 GCA_963522215.1 uncultured Streptococcus sp.
TTTACCCAATCGCTAAATAAAAAGGTCCAGTGAACCTTTTTATCCCGAGCCTTGAAATATAAAGGCGAGGAAGCTAGAAGTAGCATAAACTAAGGCTTTCCGAGTTTTCGGGGAGCCTATTTTTTTGTTTTGATACCCATATTTTAAAAACCAATGTAAGAAGCGAATTTGTCGGCTACTTCATTTTACAATCATAAAATAGTTGAATGTAAAACTTTTACAGGAACAATTTTTATAAGGGAATAAGATATTGTAAAAATTGCTAAGATTTGATATAATAATTTTATCTTAGTAAGCTAGCAGAAATATGGAAAGGATGTAAACCTGTATGAAAAAAATTATCACTATAATAGTCTGTTCAATCTCTTTTCTTGTTTTATCTGCTTGTGTCAGTAAGAAAAAACTTGTTCTTCCTGAACCTGAAACGATCTCTGTAATTTCCCTGCAGAAAAAAATCTCTGAAGATATTAAAACTATAACCAAGAGAGAAGAAATCTCAAAATTGATTGACGAGATACAGAAGCAGTCCACCTCCACAACTTTAGAAAGTTTAAATGATCAACCGACAAATGTTAAAGATTACATCATTATCAAATTCTCTCATCAGAATGAAGAAAATGATAGTGTAGCCTATCTATATACTATGAAAGAAAAACAATATATTGAACAACCCTATGTTGGGATTTGGGAGGTAAGTCCAGATATAGCGAATAGGGTTGAAGAAGCTTATTCTAGTTGATTTATAGAATAAAAGAAATTTTTAGAGAGTTTTCTTGTATCATGTTTTAAACGGTAAATCAACAAGATTTGCTGTTTTTATTTGTTTGAAATAAAATGAGGACTGAAAAAAGATATCATTCTAATTCTTGTATTGGGGTATTAGAGTATTCGATTAGACTTGAAAATTTCCAGACTTTTTTCCTTTTTGGAAAACTTCTAAAATATGGTATAATGAAAAGATAAAGAAGTTGGGGGTAGAAGATGAACATTCAACAATTACGCTATGTTGTTGCCATTGCCAATAGTGGTACTTTCCGTGAAGCTGCTGAAAAGATGTATGTTAGTCAGCCGAGTCTGTCTATTTCTGTTCGTGATTTGGAAAAAGAGTTGGGCTTTAAGATTTTCCGTCGGACCAGCTCAGGGACTTTCTTGACTCGTCGTGGTATGGAATTTTATGAAAAAGCGCAAGAATTGGTTAAAGGATTTGATATTTTTCAAAATCAGTATGCCAATCCTGAGGAAGAAAAGGATGAATTTTCCATTGCTAGTCAGCACTATGACTTCTTGCCACCAACCATTACGGCCTTTTCAGAGCGCTATCCTGATTATAAGAACTTTCGTATTTTTGAATCAACTACTGTTCAAATTTTAGATGAAGTAGCGCAAGGGCATAGTGAGATTGGGATTATCTACCTCAACAATCAAAATAAAAAAGGTATTATGCAACGGGTTGAAAAGCTAGGTCTGGAGGTCATTGAATTGATTTCCTTCCATACCCACATTTATCTCCGCGAGGGGCATCCTTTGGCTCAGAAAGAGGAATTGGTTATGGAGGATTTATCTGATCTACCAACGGTTCGTTTCACTCAAGAGAAAGATGAGTACCTTTATTATTCAGAGAACTTTGTTGATACCAGTGCGAGCTCACAGATGTTCAATGTGACAGACCGTGCTACCTTGAATGGTATTTTGGAGCGGACGGACGCTTATGCAACAGGTTCTGGATTTTTAGATAGTGACAGTGTTAATGGCATTACAGTTATTCGTCTCAAGGATAACCTAGATAATCGCATGGTCTATGTTAAACGTGAAGAGGTGGAGCTTAGTCAAGCTGGGACTCTTTTCGTAGAAGTCATGCAAGAATATTTTGATCAGAAGAGGAAATCATGAAAAAAAGAGGAATAGTGGCAGTCATTGTATTGCTTTTGATTGCGCTGGATCAGTTAGTTAAATCCTATATCGTCCAGCAGATTCCACTGGGTGAAGTGCGCTCTTGGATTCCCAATTTCGTTAGCTTGACCTACCTGCAAAATCGAGGGGCAGCCTTCTCCATGTTACAAGACCAGCAGTGGTTATTTGCTATCATTACACTTGTCGTTATGGTAGGTGCCATTTGGTATCTACATAAGCACATGGAGGACTCACTCTGGATGGTCTTGGGTTTGACCTTGATTATCGCAGGTGGTCTTGGGAACTTTATTGACAGGATAAGTCAGGGCTTTGTTGTGGATATGATCCACCTTGACTTTATCAACTTTGCAATTTTCAATGTTGCAGATAGCTATCTGACTGTTGGAGTGATTATTTTATTGATTGCAATGTTAAAAGAGGAAATAAATGGAAATTAAAATTGAAACTGGTGGCCTGCGTTTGGATAAGGCTTTGTCGGATTTGACAGAATTATCACGCAGTCTCGCGAATGAACAAATCAAATCAGGCCAGGTCTTGGTCAATGGCCAAGTCAAGAAAGCTAAATACACAGTCCAAGAGGGCGATGTCGTCACTTACCATGTGCCAGAACCAGAGGTTTTAGAGTATGTAGCTGAGGATCTTCCGCTAGACATCATCTACCAAGATGAGGATGTGGCCGTCGTTAACAAACCTCAGGGGATGGTTGTGCATCCGAGTGCTGGTCATACTAGTGGAACTCTGGTAAATGCCCTTATGTACCATATTAAGGACTTGTCGGGTATAAATGGGGTTCTACGTCCAGGAATTGTTCATCGTATTGATAAAGATACATCAGGCCTTCTCATGATTGCTAAAAACGATGAGGCGCATCTAGCACTTGCCCAAGAACTCAAGGATAAAAAGTCTCTCCGCAAATATTGGGCGATTGTTCATGGAAATCTGCCCAATGATCGTGGTGTAATTGAAGCGCCGATTGGCCGTAGTGAAAAAGACCGTAAGAAACAGGCTGTGACTGCGAAAGGTAAGCCAGCAGTGACGCGTTTTCACGTTTTGGAACGCTTTGGCGATTATAGCTTAGTGGAGTTGCAACTGGAGACAGGGCGCACTCATCAAATCCGTGTTCACATGGCTTATATTGGTCATCCAGTCGCTGGGGATGAAGTCTATGGTCCTCGCAAGACTTTGAAAGGACATGGACAATTTCTTCATGCCAAGACGCTAGGCTTTACCCATCCGAGAACAGGTGAGACCTTGGAATTTACAGCAGATATTCCAGAGCTTTTTAAGGAAACCTTGGAGAGATTGAGAAAGTAAGAATGAAAAAGAAATTAACTAGTTTAGCACTTGCAGGCGCTTTTTTAGGTTTGTCATGGTATGGAAATGTTCAAGCTCAAGAAAGTTCAGGAAATAAAATCCACTTTATCAATGTTCAAGAAGGTGGCAGTGATGCGATTATTCTTGAAAGCAATGGACATTTTGCCATGGTGGATACAGGAGAAGATTATGATTTCCCAGATGGAAGTGATTCTCGCTATCCATGGAGAGAAGGAATTGAAACGTCTTATAAGCATGTTCTAACAGACCGTGTCTTTCGTCGTTTGAAGGAATTGGGTGTTCAAAAACTTGATTTTATTTTGGTAACCCATACTCACAGTGACCATATTGGAAATGTTGATGAATTACTGTCTACCTATCCAGTTGACCGAGTCTATCTTAAAAAATATAGTGATAATCGTATTACTAATTCTGAACGTCTATGGGATAATCTGTATGGCTACGATAAGGTTTTACAGACTGCCGCAGAAAAAGGTGTTTCTGTTATTCAAAATATCACACAAGGGGATGCTCATTTTCAGTTTGGGGACATGGACATTCAACTATATAATTATGAAAATGAAACTGATTCGTCGGGTGAATTAAAGAAAATTTGGGATGACAATTCCAATTCCTTGATTAGCGTGGTAAAAGTCAATGGTAAGAAAATTTACCTTGGGGGCGACTTAGATAATGTTCATGGAGCAGAAGACAAGTATGGTCCTCTCATTGGAAAAGTTGATTTGATGAAGTTTAACCATCACCGTGATACCAATAAATCAAACACCAAGGATTTCATTAAACATTTGAGTCCGAGTTTGATTGTTCAAACCTCGGATAGTTTACCTTGGAAAAATGGTGTTGATAGTGAGTATGTCAATTGGCTTAAAGAACGAGGAATTGAGAGAATCAACGCAGCCAGCAAAGACTATGATGCGACAGTTTTTGAGATTCGACAAGATGGGTTTGTCAATATTTCAACATCCTACAAGCCGATTCCAAGTTTTCAAACTGGTTGGCATAAGAGTGCATATGGAAACTGGTGGTATCAAGCGCCTGATTCTACAGGAGAATATGCAGTAGGTTGGAATGAAATCGAAGGTGAATGGTATTACTTTAACCAAACGGGAATCTTGTTACAGAATCAATGGAAAAAATGGAACAATCGTTGGTTTTATTTGACAAACTCTGGTGCTGCTGCTAAAAATTGGAAGAAAATTGATGGAATCTGGTATTATTTCAACAAAGAAAATCAGATGGAAATTGGTTGGATAAATACTGGAGGTCAGAATTATTATTTATCCAAGGATGGTTCGTTACAAACAGGTTGGCTTCAATATAAGGGTCAATGGTATTACTTTGCCCAATCAGGAGAAATGAAAACGGGTTGGGTAAAAGATAAAGAAACCTGGTACTATATGGATTCTACTGGTATCATGAAGACAGGCGAGATAGAAGTTGCTGGTCATCATTACTATCTAGAAGATTCAGGAGCTATGAAGCAAGGTTGGCTTAAAAAGGCAAACGATTGGTATTTCTACAAGGAAGACGGTTCACGAGCTGTGGGTTGGATCAAAGACAAGGATAAATGGTATTTCTTGAAAGAAAATGGTCAATTACTTGTCAATGGTAAGACACCAGAAGGCTATACTGTTGATTCAAGTGGTGCCTGGTTAGTGGATGTTCCGGTCGAGAAATCTGCTATAACTAGATATACAAGTAACTCAGAAGTAAAAGAATCCAAAGAAGTAGTGAAAAAGGATCTTGAAAATAAAGAAACGAGTCAACATGAAAGTGTTGCAAGTTCTTCAACTAGTCAAGATTTGACATCATCAACTTCCAAAACCTCTGAAACGACTGCAAACAAATCGGAATCAGAACAGTAGTAAAAAAGAAGGTTTTAGGGCCTTCTTTTTCCTATCAACTCTTTTCTATTTCCTGCCATTCATGTTATAATGGATAAATATGAAGAATCGGAGTGAGACTATGAAATACAAACGGATTGTCTTTAAGGTGGGGACTTCTTCTCTGACAAATGAGGATGGAAGTTTATCACGTAGTAAGGTAAAGGCTATTACCCAGCAGTTGGCTATGCTGCACGAGGCTGGTCATGAATTGATTTTGGTGTCGTCAGGTGCCATTGCAGCAGGTTTTGGGGCTTTAGGATTTAAAAAGCGTCCGACTAAGATTGCTGATAAACAGGCTTCAGCAGCGGTAGGGCAAGGCCTTTTGTTGGAAGAATACACGACCAATCTTCTCTTGCGCCAAATCGTTTCTGCACAAATCTTGCTGACCCAGGATGATTTTGTGGATAAGCGCCGTTATAAAAATGCCCATCAGGCCTTGTCAGTTTTACTTAGCCGTGGCGCGATTCCTATCATCAATGAGAATGACAGTGTTGTTATTGATGAGCTCAAGGTTGGGGACAATGATACTCTAAGTGCTCAGGTAGCAGCCATGGTCCAAGCAGACCTTTTGGTCCTCTTGACAGACGTAGACGGTCTTTATACTGGAAATCCTAATTCAGATCCAAGAGCCAAACGCTTGGAGCGAATCGAGACCATCAATCGTGAGATTATTGATATGGCCGGTGGAGCCGGTTCGTCTAATGGTACAGGTGGCATGTTAACCAAAATCAAAGCTGCAACTATTGCGACAGAATCGGGCGTTCCTGTTTATATCTGCTCATCCTTGAAGGCAGATGCCATAATTGAGGCGGCTGAGGAAACCGAGGATGGTTCCTACTTTGTTGCTCAAGAGAAGGGACTGCGTACCCAGAAACAATGGCTGGCTTTTTATGCTCAGAGCCAAGGTTCTATTTGGGTTGATAAAGGGGCTGCAGAAGCTCTCTCTCAACATGGCAAGAGTCTCCTTTTATCTGGTGTTGTTGAAGCAGAAGGCACCTTTTCTTACGGTGATATCGTGACAGTATTTGACAAGGAAAGTGGAAAATCACTTGGAAAAGGACGCGTGCAATTTGGTGCATCTGCTTTGGAGGATATGTTGCGTTCTCAAAAAGCCAAGGGTGTCTTGATTCACCGTGATGACTGGATTTCCATTACTCCTGAAATCCAACTACTCTTTACAGAATTTTAGAGGTAAACTATGGTAAGTACACAAGAACAATTTGAACAGGTACAGGCTGTTAAAAAATCGATCAATACAGCTAGTGAAGAGGTGAAAAACCAAGCCTTGCTAGCCATGGCTGATCACTTATTAGCAGCTACTGAGGAGATTTTAGCGGCCAATGCCCTTGATATGGAATCTGCTAAGGGTAAAATCTCAGATGTGATGCTGGATCGTCTTTATTTGGATGCAGGTCGTATAGAAGCGATGGCAACTGGTATTCGTGAAGTGGTTGCTTTACCAGATCCAATCGGTGAAGTTTTAGAAACCAATCATCTTGAAAATGACTTGGTTATCACCAAGAAACGGGTGGCCATGGGGGTTATTGGTATTATCTACGAAAGCCGTCCAAATGTGACGTCTGACGCAGCTGCTCTAGCTCTCAAGAGTGGGAATGCGGTTGTTCTTCGTAGTGGTAAGGATGCCTATCAAACGGCCCATGCCATTGTCACAGCTTTGAAGAAGGGCTTGGAAACGACTACTATTCACCCAGATGTGATTCAGCTGGTGGAAGATACCAGCCGAGAAAGCAGCTATGCCATGATGAAGGCCAAGGGCTATCTAGATCTTCTCATTCCTCGTGGAGGGGCTGGTTTGATTAATGCTGTGGTTGAAAATGCTATCGTACCTGTTATTGAGACAGGAACTGGGATTGTCCATGTCTATGTGGATAAGGATGCAGACGAAGATAAGGCTCTGTCTATCATCAACAATGCTAAAACCAGTCGTCCTTCTGTCTGCAATGCCATGGAGGTTCTACTGGTTCATGAAGACAAGGCAGCGGATTTCCTTCCTCGTTTGGAGCAAGTGCTGGTTGCAGATCGAAAAGAAGCTGGTTTGGAACCAATTCAATTCCGCTTGGATGAGAAAGCAAGTCAGTTTGCTTCAGGCCAAGCAGCTGAAGCACAAGACTTTGATACCGAGTTTTTAGACTATGTCCTAGCTGTTAAGGTTGTGAGCAGTTTAGAAGAAGCGGTTGCCCATATTGAAGCCCACAGTACCCATCATTCGGATGCTATTGTGACGGAAAATGCTGAAGCTGCAACTTACTTTACAGATCAAGTGGACTCTGCAGCTGTCTATGTCAATGCTTCAACTCGTTTTACCGATGGTGGTCAATTTGGTCTTGGATGTGAAATGGGGATTTCTACTCAGAAATTGCACGCGCGTGGTCCAATGGGCTTGAAGGAGTTGACCAGCTACAAGTATGTGGTTACTGGTGACGGACAGATAAGGGAGTAAGAGATGAAGATTGGATTTATCGGTTTGGGGAATATGGGAGCTAGTTTGGCCAAGGCTGTTTTGCAGGCCAAGACGGGTGCTCAGATTCTCCTTGCCAATCGTAGTCAAGCTAAGGTAGATGCTTTCATTGCAGACTTTGGTGGTCAGGCTTCCAGCAATGAAGAAATTTTTGCAGAAGCAGATGTGATTTTTCTAGGAGTAAAGCCAGCCCAGTTTTCTGAATTGCTTGCTCAATACCAGACCATCCTTGAAAAAAGAGAAAGTCTTCTTTTGATTTCCATGGCAGCTGGATTGACTTTAGAAAAACTAGCTAGTCTTCTTCCAAATCAACACAGAATTATTCGTATGATGCCAAATACCCCTGCTTCTATCGGTCAAGGAGTGATTAGTTATGCCTTGTCTCCTAATTGCAGGGTTGAGGACAGTGATCTCTTTTGTCAGCTTTTAACCAAGGCTGGACTCTTGGTTGAACTTGGGGAAGGCTTAATAGACGCAGCGACAGGTCTTGCAGGTTGTGGACCAGCCTTTGTCTATCTCTTTATTGAGGCTTTGGCAGATGCGGGTGTTCAGACAGGATTGCCACGAGAAATAGCACTGAAAATGGCGGCTCAAACTGTGGTAGGAGCTGGGCAATTGGTCCTAGAAACCCAAGAGCATCCTGGGGTCTTGAAAGACCAAGTTTGTAGCCCAGGCGGTTCGACTATCGCTGGTGTAGCAAGCCTAGAAGCACATGCTTTTCGAGGGACAGTTATGGATGCAGTTGGTCAAGCATATAAACGAACACAAGAACTAGGTAAATAAGAGGTAGTTTTGTCTGCCTCTTTTATGGTGTTTGAAAGGAGAAGACAAAAAGATTGTCACAAACCCCTATTTTTTTGATAGAATAGAAGGTAGAAAAAAAGAAATGAGTTAGACATGTCAAAAGGATTTTTAGTCTCTCTTGAGGGACCAGAGGGAGCAGGAAAGACCAGTGTTTTAGAGGCTCTACTCCCAATTTTAGAGGAAAAAGGAATAGAGGTGCTGACGACCCGTGAACCTGGCGGAGTCTTGATTGGGGAGAAGATTCGGGAAGTGATTTTGGACCCAAGTCATACTCAGATGGATCCTAAAACGGAACTCCTTCTCTATATCGCCAGTCGCAGACAGCACTTGGTGGAAAAAGTTCTTCCAGCACTTGAAGCTGGTAAGTTGGTCATTATGGACCGCTTCATCGATAGTTCCGTTGCCTATCAGGGATTTGGTCGTGGCTTGGATATTGACGCCATTGATTGGCTCAATCAGTTTGCGACAGATGGCCTTAAACCCGATTTGACACTCTATTTTGACATCGAGGTGGAAGAAGGACTGGCTCGCATTGCTGCTAATAGCAATCGTGAGGTCAATCGTTTGGACTTGGAAGGTTTGGACTTGCATAAAAAAGTCCGTCAAGGTTACCTTTCTCTTCTGGATAAAGAAGGAAGTCGTATTGTCAAGATTGATGCGAGTCTCCCTTTAGAGCAAGTTGTGGAAACTACCAAGGCTGTCTTGTTTGACAGAATGGGATTAGCTAAATGAAACAAGATCAACTAAAGGTCTGGCAGCCAGAACAGTTTGACCGCTTTGTCCGTATCTTGGAGCAAGACCAGCTCAATCATGCTTACCTCTTTTCAGGTTTCTTTGGAAGCTTGGAAATGGCGCAATTTTTAGCTAAGAGCCTCTTTTGTACAGATAAAGTAGGTGTTTTACCATGTGAGAAATGCCGAAATTGTAAGCTGATTGAACAGGGAGAATTTCCCGATGTCACCTTGATTAAACCAGTTAATCAGGTCATTAAGACAGAACGCATTCGAGAATTAGTGGGTCAGTTTTCCCAAGCAGGGATTGAAAGCCAGCAACAGGTTTTTATTATTGAGCAAGCTGAGAAGATGCATCCTAACGCAGCTAATTCTCTGCTCAAGGTCATCGAAGAACCCCAGAGTGAGGTTTATATTTTCTTCTTGACCAGAGATGAGGAGAAGATTTTACCGACAATTCGAAGTCGGACCCAGATTTTCCACTTTAAAAAACAAGAAGAGAAGCTGATCTTGCTCTTAGAACAAATGGGACTGGTTAAGAAAAAAGCGACTCTTTTAGCCCAGTTTAGTCAATCGCGAGCTGAAGCAGAAAAGTTAGCTAATCAGGCAAGTTTTTGGACCTTGGTCGATGAAAGTGAACGCCTGCTGACTTGGTTAGTGGCTAAGAAAAAAGAAAGTTATTTGCAAGTTGCCAAACTAGCTAGCTTGGCAGATGATAAGGAAAAACAAGATCAGGTTTTACGGATTCTTGAAGTCCTCTGTGGGCAGGATCTCCTGCAAGCAAGAGTAAGAGTGATTCTACAAGATTTGCTAGAAGCTAGAAAAATGTGGCAAGCTAATGTCAGCTTTCAAAATGCCATGGAATATCTGGTCTTGAAAGAAATATAAACTCAAAAATGATCGATAAAGAAAGGAAAGGGCTGTTTTATGGACAAAAAAGAATTATTTGACGCGCTGGATGATTTTTCCCAACAGTTATTGGTAACCTTGGCCGATGTGGAAGCCATCAAGAAAAATCTCAAGAGCCTGGTAGAGGAAAATACAGCTCTTCGCTTGGAAAATAGTAAGTTGCGCGAACGCTTGGGTGAGGTGGAAGCAGATGCTCCCGTCAAGGCTAAGCATGTTCGTGAAAGTGTCCGTCGAATTTATAAAGATGGTTTTCACGTATGTAATGATTTTTATGGACAACGTCGAGAGCAGGACGAAGAATGTATGTTCTGTGACGAGTTGTTATACAGGGAGTAAGCATGCAGATTCAAAAAAGTTTTAAGGGGCAGTCTCCCTATGGCAAGCTGTATCTAGTGGCAACGCCGATTGGCAATCTAGATGATATGACCTTTCGTGCTATCCAGACCTTAAAAGAAGTAGATTGGATTGCAGCTGAGGACACGCGCAATACAGGGCTTTTGCTCAAGCATTTTGACATTTCTACTAAGCAGATTAGTTTTCATGAGCACAATGCCAAGGAAAAGATTCCTGATTTGATTGGTTTCCTGAAAGCAGGACAAAGTATTGCTCAGGTATCCGATGCGGGTCTGCCTAGTATCTCGGACCCTGGTCATGATTTGGTCAAGGCAGCTATTGAGGAAGAGATTACAGTTGTCACAGTTCCAGGTGCCTCTGCAGGGATTTCTGCCTTGATTGCCAGTGGTTTAGCACCACAGCCACATATCTTTTACGGCTTTTTACCGAGAAAATCAGGCCAGCAAAAGCAATTTTTCGACTCGAAAAAAGACTATCCTGAAACTCAGATTTTCTATGAATCTCCCCATCGTGTGGCAGATACGTTGGAAAATATGTTAGAAGTCTACGGCGACCGCTCGGTGGTCTTGGTTAGAGAATTGACCAAAATCTATGAAGAATACCAAAGAGGAAAGATTTCTGAATTGCTGGAAAGCATCGCTGAAACGCCACTTAAGGGAGAATGCCTTCTCATCGTTGAAGGTGCCAGTCAGGATGTGGAGGAAAAAGACGAGGAGGACTTGTTCTTAGAAATCCAAGCCCGCATTCAACAAGGGGTGAAGAAAAATCATGCCATAAAGGAAGTTGCGAAACTCTACCAGTGGAATAAAAGCCAGCTCTACGCTGCCTACCATGACTGGGAAGAAAATCAAGAAAATGACTAAACAGGGAAGTTTGCCTTCTTCCCTTTTTTTGTTATACTAGTAGAAGAAAAAATTAGAAAGATTTGTGGGAGTGAAAAAGTCCGGGGGACTTTTTCAGCCTGAGCCAAGAAATTCGAGAGCGAAGTAAGTCCTGTGGACTTTTTCAATGTGAATCTTGTCTTCACACTCCCAAAGAGGTATTAGTGTCGTGTCTCAATCTTATATCAATGTTATCGGTGCTGGTTTGGCAGGTTCTGAAGCAGCCTACCAAATTGCAGAACGTGGTATTCCAGTTAAACTTTATGAAATGCGTGGTGTCAAGTCAACACCTCAACACAAAACAGACAATTTTGCAGAGTTAGTTTGTTCCAATTCTCTTCGTGGGGATGCTTTGACAAATGCAGTGGGTCTTCTCAAGGAAGAAATGCGTCGCTTGGGTTCAGTTATTTTGGAATCTGCTGAAGCAACCCGTGTTCCTGCAGGAGGAGCTCTTGCGGTGGACCGTGATGGTTTCTCTCAAATGGTGACTGAGAAAGTTACTAACCACCCCTTGATTGAAGTGGTTCGTGATGAAATTACAGAATTGCCGACAGATGTTATCACAGTTGTGGCGACTGGTCCTTTGACCAGCGATGCCCTAGCTGAAAAGATTCATGCTCTTAATGCCGGCGATGGTTTCTATTTCTACGATGCGGCAGCGCCTATTATCGATGTCAATACTATAGATATGAGCAAGGTTTATCTTAAGTCTCGTTATGATAAGGGGGAAGCGGCCTACCTCAATGCTCCAATGACCAAGCAAGAATTTATGGATTTCCATGAAGCCTTGGTCAATGCAGAAGAAGCACCGCTCAATTCCTTTGAAAAAGAAAAGTACTTTGAAGGCTGTATGCCAATCGAAGTCATGGCCAAACGAGGTATAAAAACCATGCTTTATGGCCCTATGAAACCAGTCGGTTTGGAGTATCCAGACGACTATACTGGACCTCGTGATGGCGAATTCAAAACACCGTACGCGGTGGTTCAGCTTCGTCAGGACAATGCAGCAGGTAGCCTCTATAATATCGTCGGTTTCCAGACCCACCTCAAATGGGGAGAACAAAAGCGTGTCTTCCAAATGATTCCAGGTCTTGAAAATGCTGAATTTGTTCGTTATGGTGTTATGCACCGCAATTCTTACATGGATTCACCAAATCTTCTTGAGCAGACTTACCGTTCTAAGAAACAACCAAATCTCTTCTTTGCTGGTCAAATGACGGGTGTAGAAGGCTATGTTGAATCCGCAGCTTCAGGATTAGTTGCGGGAATTAACGCGGCTCGTCTTTTCAAGGGAGAAAGCGAGGCTATTTTCCCAGAGACGACAGCGATTGGAAGCTTAGCTCATTACATCACCCATGCTGACAGCAAACATTTCCAACCAATGAATGTTAACTTTGGGATTATCAAGGAGTTGGAAGGCGAGCGTATTCGTGATAAGAAGGCTCGTTATGAAAAAATTGCAGAGCGCGCCCTCAGCGATTTAGAGGAATTTTTAACTGTCTAATTTTTTTGAAAGAATTGCTCATGATACTATAAAAATCTTAGAAATTGTGATAAAATAGGTAGGATAAAAAAAGGAGAGTGAAAATGGCGAATCCCAAGTATAAACGTATTTTAATCAAGTTATCAGGTGAAGCCCTTGCCGGTGAACGAGGCGTAGGGATTGATATCCAAACAGTTCAAACAATCGCAAAAGAGATTCAAGAAGTTCATAGCTTAGGTATCGAAATTGCCCTTGTTATTGGTGGAGGAAATCTCTGGCGTGGAGAACCTGCAGCAGAAGCAGGAATGGACCGCGTTCAGGCAGATTACACAGGAATGCTTGGGACTGTTATGAATGCTCTTGTGATGGCAGATTCATTGCAACAAGTTGGGGTTGATACACGTGTGCAAACAGCTATTGCTATGCAACAAGTGGCAGAGCCTTATGTCCGTGGACGTGCCCTTCGTCACCTTGAAAAAGGCCGTATCGTTATCTTTGGTGCCGGAATTGGTTCACCTTACTTCTCAACAGATACAACAGCGGCCCTTCGTGCGGCTGAAATCGAAGCGGATGCTATCCTTATGGCTAAAAATGGCGTAGATGGTGTTTACAATGCCGATCCTAAGAAAGACAAGACAGCTGTTAAATTTGAAGAATTGACCCACCGTGACGTTATCAATAAAGGTCTTCGTATCATGGACTCAACAGCTTCAACCCTCTCAATGGATAACGACATTGACTTGGTTGTCTTCAACATGAACCAACCAGGCAACATCAAACGTGTCGTATTTGGTGAAAATATCGGAACAACAGTTTCAAATAATATCGAAGAAAAGGAATAAGAAAGATTATGGCTAACGCAATTATTGAAAAAGCTAAAGAGAGAATGACCCAGTCTCACCAATCACTTGCTCGTGAATTTGGTGGTATCCGTGCTGGCCGTGCCAATGCAAGCTTGCTTGACCGTGTACATGTAGAATACTATGGAGTCGAAACTCCTCTTAACCAAATCGCTTCAATTACGATTCCAGAAGCGCGTGTTTTGTTGGTAACACCATTTGACAAGTCTTCATTGAAAGACATCGAACGTGCCTTGAACGCTTCTGATCTTGGTATCACACCAGCGAACGACGGTTCTGTGATTCGCTTGGTTATCCCTGCTCTTACAGAAGAAACTCGTCGTGACCTTGCTAAAGAAGTGAAGAAGGTCGGTGAAAATGCTAAAGTGGCTGTCCGCAATATCCGTCGTGATGCTATGGACGAAGCTAAGAAACAAGAAAAAGCAAAAGAAATCACTGAAGACGAATTGAAGACTCTTGAAAAAGACATTCAAAAAGTAACAGACGATGCTGTTAAACACATCGACGACATGACTGCCAACAAAGAGAAAGAACTTTTGGAAGTCTAAAAATAAACAGAAAAACTCAGTTGGCATTGCTGGCTGAGTTTTATTCGAAAGAAGGAAATATGAATACAAATCTTGCAAGTTTTATCGTTGGACTTATCATCGATGAAAATGACCGTTTTTACTTTGTGCAAAAGGATGGTCAAACCTATGCTCTTGCTAAGGAAGAAGGTCAACATACAGTAGGGGATACGGTCAAAGGTTTTGCCTACACGGATATGAAGCAAAAACTCCGCCTGACAACCTTAGAAGTCACTGCCACTCAGGACCAATTTGGTTGGGGCCGTGTTACAGAGGTTCGTAAGGACTTGGGTGTCTTTGTAGATACAGGCCTTCCTGACAAGGAAATCGTTGTGTCACTCGATATTCTCCCTGAGCTCAAGGAACTCTGGCCTAAGAAGGGCGACCAACTCTACATCCGTCTTGAAGTGGACAAGAAAGACCGTATCTGGGGACTCTTGGCTTATCAAGAAGACTTCCAACGTCTGGCTCGTCCTGCCTACAACAACATGCAGAACCAAAACTGGCCAGCCATTGTTTACCGCCTCAAGCTGTCAGGAACTTTTGTCTATCTGCCAGAAAATAACATGCTTGGCTTTATCCATCCTAGCGAGCGTTACGCAGAGCCACGTTTGGGACAAGTTCTAGATGCGCGCGTTATTGGTTTCCGTGAAGTGGACCGCACGTTGAACCTCTCCCTCAAACCACGTTCTTTTGAGATGTTGGAAAATGATGCCCAGATGATTTTGACTTACTTGGAAAGCAATGGCGGTTTCATGACCTTAAATGATAAGTCATCTCCAGACGACATCAAGGCAACCTTTGGCATTTCTAAAGGTCAGTTCAAGAAAGCACTCGGTGGCTTGATGAAGGCTGGCAAAATCAAGCAAGACCAGTTTGGGACAGAGTTGATCTAGGGAGACTTATGAGAAAATCATTTTACACTTGGCTCATGACCGAGCGCAATCCTAAAAGTAACAGTCCCAAAGCTATCTTGGCAGACCTCGCTTTTGAAGAGTCAGCCTTCCCAAAACACACAGATGATTTTGATGAGGTGAGTCGCTTTTTGGAAGAACATGCCAGTTTCTCTTTTAACCTAGGAGACTTTGACGCTATCTGGCAAGAATACTTAGAACACTAGCATGATTCACTGGGTTTGGGCTAGTAATTTCTCCACCCCTTTGCTATAATAAAAAGAAATAAAAGGATTAGAGAGGTTCTTTATTTGAAGGAACATTCAATAGACATTCAACTGAGTCATCCAGATGACTTGTTTCATCTTTTTGGTTCCAATGAGCGCCATCTTCGTTTGATGGAAGAAGAGCTTGATGTGGTGATTCATGCTCGTACGGAGATTGTGCAGGTTTTGGGAGAAGAGACTGCTTGTGAGGAAGCCCGTCAGGTTATCCAGGCTTTGATGGTCTTGGTAAATCGAGGAATGACCGTTGGCACGCCAGATGTGGTGACTGCGATTAGCATGGTCAAAAACGATGAAATTGATAAATTTGTCGCCCTTTATGAAGAAGAAATCATCAAGGACAATACAGGGAAGCCTATCCGTGTCAAAACACTGGGTCAAAAACTTTATGTGGACAGTGTCAAACAGCATGATGTGACCTTTGGAATTGGGCCCGCAGGGACAGGGAAGACCTTTCTTGCAGTGACCTTGGCAGTGACTGCCCTTAAACGTGGGCAAGTCAAGCGAATTATCCTAACTCGTCCAGCGGTGGAAGCAGGAGAGAGTCTTGGATTTCTTCCGGGTGATCTTAAAGAGAAGGTGGATCCTTACCTTCGACCTGTTTATGATGCCTTGTATCAGATTCTGGGAAAAGACCAGACGACTCGTCTCATGGAGCGTGAAATTATCGAGATTGCACCTCTTGCCTACATGCGTGGACGGACCTTGGATGATGCCTTTGTCATTCTCGATGAGGCGCAAAATACGACTATCATGCAGATGAAGATGTTTTTGACGCGTTTAGGTTTTAATTCTAAGATGATTGTCAATGGAGATATCAGTCAGATTGACCTGCCACGTAATGTCAAGTCAGGTTTGATTGATGCCCAAGAAAAGCTCAAGAACATTCACCAGATTGACTTTGTTCATTTTTCAGCTAAGGATGTGGTTCGCCATCCAGTTGTCGCTCAGATTATCCGAGCTTATGAACCAGCACCGGTTAAAAAAGAAGAGAGTGAAGAATTAGAGTCTCAACCTCTGTCTGAAGGATAGTTCTTTTGTACTTAAAGTTATCTCAATGCTAAGTATAAATTTGCTTTTTAAATGTTTTATTCAATATCCTTGTATTAGATTAGAAAGGTTTCAAGTGGAGGAAACGTATGGAATCAATCTTTGTAAAACTTGCCCAGTATCCGTCTATAGAAACGGAGCATTTATTGCTCCGACCTGTAACCTTGGACGATGCAGAAGCTATGTTTGAGTATGCCTCAGACAGAGAAAATACACGCTACACTTTTCCAACCAATCAAAGCTTGGAAGAAACCAAGAATAACATTGCTCAGTTCTACTTGGCTAATCCCTTGGGACGTTGGGGAATAGAACTAAAAAGCAATGGTCAGTTTATCGGAACCATTGATTTGCACAAGATTGATCCTGCTCTTAAGAAGGCAGCTATTGGCTACATTATCAATAAAAAGTATTGGAATCAAGGATTGACGACAGAAGCCAATCGTGCCGTGATTGAGCTGGCTTTTGAGAAGATTGGAATGAATAAGTTAACTGCCCTTCACGATAAGGACAATCCTGCATCTGGAAAGGTCATGGAGAAATCAGGCATGCGTTTTTCACATGCAGAACCATATGCTTGTATGGACCAGCATGAAGAAGGCCGAATCGTTACAAGAGTTCATTATGTCTTGACCAAGGAAGACTATTTTGCAAATAAATAAGCAGTTGAAAAGAAATTTTCAACTGTTTTTTCTTCCTCTTACGAATAATCTAAGAGAGGAGAAAATATGGAAGCAATTATCGAGAAAATCAAAGAGTATAAAATCATTGTCATCTGTACTGGTCTGGGCTTGCTTGTAGGAGGATTTTTCCTACTAAAACCAGCTCCACAAACACCTGTAAAAGAAACGAATTTGCAGGCAGAAGTTGCAGCTGTTTCCAAGGATTCATCGACCGAAAAGGAAGTGAAGGAAGAAAAGGAAGAACCGGTTGAACAAGATCTAATCACAGTAGATGTAAAAGGCGCTGTTAAAGCACCTGGAATTTATGATTTGCCGGTAGGTAGTCGAGTCAATGATGCTGTTCAGAAGGCTGGTGGCTTGACAGAGCAAGCAGACAGCAAGTCGATCAATCTAGCTCAGAAAGTTAGTGACGAGACTCTGGTTTACGTCCCAACTAAGGGAGAAGAAGCAGCTAGTCAGCAGACTGCTTTGGGGACAGCTTCTTCAACAAGCAAGGACAAGAAGATCAATCTCAACAAAGCCAGTCTGGAAGAACTCAAGCAGGTCAAAGGACTGGGTGGCAAACGAGCTCAGGACATTATCGACCATCGTGAGGCGAATGGGAAGTTCAAGTCGGTCGATGAACTCAAGAAGGTCTCTGGCATTGGCGCCAAAACGATAGAAAAGTTAAAAGACTATGTTACAGTGGACTAAGAATTTCCCCATTCCCCTAATTTACCTGAGTTTTCTATTACTTTGGCTTTACTACGCTATTTTCTCAGTATCCTATCTTGCTTTGTTGGGCTTTGTTTTTCTGCTAGTCTGTCTCTTTATCCAATTTCTTTGGAAATCTGCTGGAAAAGTTCTAGTAATTTGTGGAATCTTTGGATTTTGGTTTGTTTTTCAAAATTGGCAACAGAGTCAAGCGAGTCAAAATCTGTCAGATTCTGTTGAAATTGTACGGATTTTACCTGACACTATTAAGGTTAATGGTGATAGTTTGTCCTTTCGTGGCAAGGCTGATGGACGCATTTTTCAAGTCTATTATAAACTCCAGTCCGAGGAGGAGAAAGAAACCTTTCAAATTTTAACAGCCCTTCATGATTTGGAACTAGAAGGGAAACTTTCGGAGCCAGAAGGGAAGAGAAATTTTGGTGGTTTTGACTATCAAGCCTATCTGAAAACTCAGGGAATTTACCAGACTCTAAATATCAAAAAAATCCAGTCACTTCAAAAGGTTGGCAGTTGGGATCTAGGTGAAAACCTGTCCAGTTTACGCCGTAAGGCTGTAGTTTGGATTAAGACGCATTTTCCAGATCCTATGCGCAATTACATGACGGGGCTTCTATTAGGACATCTGGATACAGACTTTGAGGAGATGAATGAGCTTTATTCTAGTCTAGGAATTATCCACCTATTTGCCTTGTCAGGCATGCAGGTAGGATTTTTCATGGATGGATTTAAGAAACTACTCTTGCGATTAGGCTTGACCCAAGAAAAGTTGAAATGGCTGACTTATCCCTTTTCCCTTATCTATGCAGGGCTGACAGGATTTTCAGCATCGGTCATTCGCAGTCTCTTGCAAAAGTTACTGGCTCAACATGGTGTTAAGGGTTTGGATAATTTTGCCTTGACGGTTCTTGTCCTCTTTATCATCATGCCAAACTTTTTCTTGACAGCAGGAGGAGTCTTGTCCTGTGCTTATGCTTTTATCTTGACCATGACCAGCAAAGAAGGAGAGGGCCTCAAGGCTGTGGCTAGAGAAAGTCTAGTCATTTCCTTGGGAATATTGCCCATTCTGTCCTTCTATTTTGCGGAATTTCAACCTTGGTCCATCCTCTTGACCTTTGTCTTTTCCTTTCTTTTTGACTTGGTCTTCTTACCACTCTTGTCTATCTTATTTGCCCTTTCCTTTCTCTACCCAGTCATTCAGCTTAATTTTATTTTTGAATGGTTGGAGGGGATGATTCGCTTGGTATCACAGGTAGCAAGTAGACCGCTTGTCTTTGGACAACCCAATTCATGGCTGTTGATGCTACTATTAATTTCCTTGGCTTTAGTATATGATTTGAGAAAAAATATTAAAAAGCTAACAGTATTGAGCTTATTGATTACAGGTCTCTTTTTTCTAACCAAGTATCCACTGGAAAATGAAATTACCATGCTGGATGTGGGGCAAGGAGAAAGTATTTTCCTACGGGATGTAACTGGTAAGACCATTCTCATAGATGTCGGTGGCAAGGTAGAATCTGATAAGAAAATCGAAAAATGGCAAGAAAAGGCGACGACCAGCAATACCCAGCGAACCTTGATTCCCTATTTCAAAAGTCGAGGAGTGGCCAAGATTGACCAGCTGATTTTGACAAATACGGACAAGGAGCATGTTGGAGATTTGTTGGAGGTGACTAAGGCTTTCCATGTAGGGGAGATTTTAGTATCAAAAGGCAGTCTGAAACAGAAGGAATTTGTGGCAGAACTACAAGCGACTCAAACAAAGGTACGCAGTCTGTCAGTAGGAGAGAACTTGCCAATTTTAGGAAGTCAGTTAGAAGTCCTATCTCCAAGGAAAATTGGAGATGGAGGTCATGATGATTCTCTGGTTCTGTATGGAAAACTCTTGGATAAGCACTTTCTCTTCACGGGAAATTTGGAGGAGAAAGGAGAGAAGGAATTGCTGAGGCAATATCCTGACCTAGAAGTGGATGTTTTGAAAGCTAGCCAACATGGTTCTAAAAAATCATCAAGTTTAACTTTTTTAGAACAGCTCAAACCGGAGATCACTCTCATTTCAGTTGGAAAGAACAATCGAACGAAACTCCCTCATCAGGAAACCTTGTCCCGACTGGAAGATATCAATAGTAAAGTTTACCGAACTGATCAGCAAGGAGCTATACGCTTTAAAGGTTGGAAAAGTTGGAAAATCGAAACGGTTGGTTAGTGAGCACAAACTTTTCAAAAAAATAACTTTTTATCTTGACAAGGTCTAGAAAACTTGGTATCATATAAAAGTTGAGAAAAGCAGAAGTGAGAGCTTCTCG
>CAUQXM010000032.1:0-19507 GCA_963522215.1 uncultured Streptococcus sp.
TGTACTATGTTATCACACTTTCTTCATTTTTGCAAGGGAATTGGAAGATTTTTTTTATTTAACGTAGACAATTCCCAACTTCCCAAAGGCCACATCTCCACGGATAATCAAGGTTTTGCTGGTTGGCGCTAGAGGAGTATCTGCCTTGGCTACGCCACAGAAAGTTTCTACCTTTAAATCAACTCCCCAATGTTTAGGAACATAGATAACTGCATTCCCAAAACCGACTTCCACTTTCAGAGTTGCGCTATCTCCTAAAATCTCTGCATTGTCATAATATATCTTGGCATTTCCAAAACCAACTTCTACTTGGTCGTCTACCAATTCTTGATTTTGCTTGTAGAAAGTCCCAGTCCCAAAAGCAACTTCCTTATCTGTAAGAATGGTCTTTTTACCATCACACCACCATTTTTTCCCATTCCAAGTTCTGTTAGAATGAGTGAGTGTGCTGACACCCATTACGATTAAAATACTTGCCCAGAACAATGACTGATTAGGAATTGGTAAAATGCCATAAAAGTGGTTAGCAATCATTAAGGCTACTAGAGCTGTAAAAGAGGCTGAAGTTAAGTGACGACGCAACAAAGCTCCAACTGATTGATAGGCAAAAAATGCAATACCAAGCAAGGGCCAAATTTGCCCACCGAATGAAGGGATTCCAAAATTTCCTTGTAATAATATTAAAGCTGCCAATACTAGCAACACAATACCAAATGCTTTCTTTTTCATGTTCTTACCTCATGTTTCTTAGATTTTCTTTTAGGAGGGATTGGTAATGCCGTGAGACATGAACCTCCTTGTGGGTTTGATAAAAGGAAATGGTGCCCGTTCCTGAAAAGGACTTGTCAACCGAGTAAACTTGCCGAATATTAGCAATGGTCGACTTGGATACTCGACTGAAATAACGGGGCAGGATAGACTCTAACTCATAGAGTTTAAGTCGAACCTCGTAGGCATCTTTCTGTGTATGGGCGTAAATCTTGTTCCCCTCTGTTTCAAAGAAAAGAATTTCCGACAAGTCCAGATAATATTCACCCGTCCCCTTGTAAAAAATCAACCTAGGAGACTTGGATTCTTGCAAGAGGCGCTGTAAATCCGCAATCTCATCTGTCAAAGTCGCTGCCTTGATGACAATTTCAGTTTCCTCTAAATTGCTGTCAATTTCGATTCGTAACTTCATTCCATCTCCTTTCTGACTCTACTATATCAAAGGAAAAATAAGAAAACAAGAGCAAAAAAGCAAGTGGTTACTTTAGATCCGTAAGTGGTTGTAAGGCTACCTTAACTTACAGGTCAACATAGAAATAAAATCACACCCCACACAAGACCACAAATATAACCAACCACTACATCCTTGGGATAATGCACGCCACCTGAGACTCTCACGAGACCGAGGAGGGCGGACAAGACCAACAAGATAACCCCTACAGATAAACTAGCATGCAAGCAAGCCATGGAGATAATGGTTGCTGAAAAGACATGACGACTGGGCATAGATTTACCAGGACTATCTCTGTCTAGTAGCGGGACAATTTCCCAAACTTCATAAGGCCTAGGGGCATTGATTTTCTTACGGAGAAAGGACAAAATCACAAAACCTGACGCTGGAATAAACAAATAGATTCCGACCTGTGTCCCAAGTCCTTGTTGGAGATAGGTAGTTGCTAACATGGTTAGATAAATCATAGGCATAACTACCGTCATGAACCGATTGAAAGTTCTTAACAAGCTCAGAAGAAAGGGCTTATTACCAATATTACCAGCAATGTGGTCATACCATTCTTGATAATTTTTCATATATTTTCTCATCACTTACTCAAATTTTGCTTATAGGGAAGCACTTGCCTTCTAGTATAGTGCAGAAAAAGAAGGCCGTCAAGCCTTCTTTGGGTTTATTCTTCTGCTTCGTCTTCTGTAAATTGACTGTTGTAGAGGTCAGCGTAGAAACCAGCTTGCGCCATCAGCTCATCATGATTTCCTTGCTCGATGATATTGCCATCTTTCATGACCAGAATCAGATCAGCATTACGGATGGTTGACAAGCGGTGAGCGATGACAAAGGAAGTTCTTCCTTCCATCAAACGATCCATGGCTTTCTGAATCAATTCCTCTGTACGGGTATCAACAGAAGAAGTCGCCTCATCTAGGATTAGGAGTGGCGCATCTTTCAGCAAAGCACGAGCGATAGTCAAGAGTTGTTTTTGTCCGACAGACAAGGTCACTGTATCATCCAAGACGGTATCGTAACCATCTGGTAGGGTCATAATAAAGTGGTGAATCCCTACAGCCTTGCTGGCTTCAATCACGCGCTCATCACTAATACCTGTTTGGTTATAGATAAGATTGTCTCGGATGGTTCCTTCAAAGAGCCAAGTATCCTGCAAGACCATTGAAAAGGCATCGTGTACTTCCGAACGCTTCATCTCCTTGGTATCCACACCATCGATGCGGATACTTCCCTTATCAATCTCATAGAACTTCATCAAAAGATTGACAATAGTTGTCTTACCAGCCCCAGTTGGTCCGACAATGGCAACCTTTTGACCTGCATGAGCCGTCGCAGAAAAGTCATGGATGATGGTTCGCTCTGGTGTATAACCAAAGGAGACTCGATCAAAGACTACTTGACCTTTCATATCGCTCAATTGTCTTTCTTTATGGGATTCGTCTCCCATTTCCTCTTCAGCTAGGAATTCGAAGACACGTCCCATGGCTGCACTAGCCTGCTGAAGACTAGTAATCCCTTGGGCAATTTGTGAAAGAGGCTGAGAAAAGATACGAACGTAGGCCATAAAGGCAACGATAATCCCGATACTGATGTGTCCATTTAAGGCCAAGGCTGCACCAACGATAATCACCAAGGCATAGCTAAAGTTCCCAATAAACATCATAATCGGCATCATAATCCCTGAAATAAACTGAGATTTCCAGATACTATCATACAGACGATTGTTTAATTTCGCAAACTCTTCTTTCGTACTCTCGATAGCATTGTAACTGGTCACCACATTATGGCCAGAGTACATTTCCTCCACATAGCCATTGACAGCTGCCAAATCTTGTTGCTGACTCTTAAAGAAGCCCTGGGATTTGCTCATAAAGACAGACACGAAAGCAAAGCCAACAAGAGTTGACACAACCGTCACCAAGGCTAAAATCCAGTTCATCCCAAACATGGTTACCAAGACTGCCACGACCAGTAAACTAGATGAAAGAACTGTTCCCAGACTTTGATTCAGGGACTGTGCTGCAGTGTCAACGTCATTGGTTACACGAGACAAGGTATCTCCTTGAGAATGTCCATCAAAATATCCCAATGGTAGGCTATTGATTTTCTCTGCAATGGCTGTTCTCAAACGCTCTGAAAAACGTTGAATAGCTGTTGTAAACAGAAAGGCCTGCAAATAATTTGATAGAAGTCCAATCACATAGATGACGGCCAAAAAACCACCAATAGCTGCAACCGCCGCGACATCCATACTTGTTTCCAGACCACTGGCAATAATATTAGTCATTTCCTTGATGCGGGTTGGACCATATACAGTAATGATATTGGATACGATTGTTGCTAGAAAGGCTATCAGAAGGGCAAACTGGAGGCCTGCAAGATAGGGTTTACTCTGTTTCCAAAGAGACATTTTCTTATTTTCCATGTTCCAATTCCTCCTTCGATAGTTGTGAATAGGCAATTTCTTGGTAAACTTCGTTATTAACTAGAAGTTCCTTGTGGGTGCCTTGTCCCACGACTTTACCTTGATCCAAGACCAAAATCAAATCTGCATCCATAATCGTTGAAATACGCTGTGCAACGATAAGTTTGGTCATAGACTTGGTTTTCTCTGCTAACTCTTGGCGTAGGATACAATCTGTTTTGTAGTCCAAGGCTGAGAAGGAGTCATCAAAGATGAGGATTTCTGGCTTCCGAGCTAAGGCACGCGCAATGGCTAGACGCTGTCTTTGACCACCTGAGAAGTTGGTTCCTCCTTGGGCCACTTCTGACGCTAAGCCCGCTTCCTTGTCTTCGATAAAGTTCTTAGACTGGGCTAACTCCAAAGCCTGCCACATAGCCTGCTCACTAAGTGGTGTTTCTTGACTCTGTCCAAAGTCTAGATTGTCCTTGACATCACCTGAAAAGAGAACAGCTTTTTGTGGAATATAACCAACCTTGTTGCGCAAATCTTCTAGAGCATAGTCTTGAACATTGACACCGTCTACCAGAATTTCTCCTGCTGACACATCGTAGAAACGTGGAATCAGATTGACCAGAGTTGATTTACCAGAACCTGTTGACCCAATAAAGGCCACTGTCTGACCAGCTTCTGCTCTAAAGCTAACATGCTCAATAACCGCCTCCGAATTTGCCGCATATCGGAAGGTCACATCCTTAAACTCGACCTGACCTTTGAGGTTTTCATCAGCCAGCTGCACTTGAGCAGGATTTTGGATAGAAGAATGCAAATCTAGAACCTGATTAATCCGCTTGGCAGAGACCATGGTTCGAGGAAGAACGATGAAGAGTGCTCCCATGAGAAGGAAGCCCATGACAACCTGCATGGCATAAGACATGAAAACAATCATGTCACTAAAGAGAGGCAGACGTGCTATCGGAGCAGCGTCGTTAATCACATAGGCCCCAATCCAGTAAATCGCCACACTCAAACCACTTGAAATCCCCATCATGATAGGGTTCAAAATAGCCATAAGACGGTTGACAAACAAATTCAAACGTGTCAATTCATCATTTGCTGCTGCAAATTTTTCATTTTGGTATTCTTCAGCATTGTAGGCACGAACGACACGAATACCTGTTAAACTTTCACGAGTGATACTGTTCAGTTTATCTGTCAGCCCCTGAATCAAGGATTGTTTTGGAAAGGCTAGCGTCATCAAAACAGTCGTCATCAGGACGTTGACAATCACTGCCACAAGTACGGCCCAGAGCCAGTATTCTGAATGACCTAAAATCTTCCCAATAGCCCAGATAGCCATAATCGGACCACGTGTAACCACTTGCAAGCCCATGGTAATCAACATTTGAACTTGAGTAATGTCATTGGTAGTACGAGTTAAAAGACTGGGAATAGAGAATTTCTTAATCTCTGTCTGCGAGTAATCCAAAACTCGGTTAAAAATATCACTTCTCAGCCTACTAGTATAAGAAGCCGCCACTCGGGATGCAAAAAATCCAACTGCAACTACGGACAAGAAGGCAAGAAAGGACATTCCCACCATCATGCTTGCCGGCTGCCACAACTCATCTAAATTAGTTCCTTGACTACCTAGCAAATCCGTAATTTTCGAGATATAGGTCGGCACTTCCAACTCTAGATAGACCGAAAAGCAAGTAAAGAGAATGGCTAGTAAAATCATCCCCCATTCTTTTCTACTAATTCGTTTGGCTAATTTCTTCATTCTCTCCTCCTATTCCCTTGATATTTGCCTGTAGTTGACCGAGAACTTTCTCAAAAATCAGTAATTCATCTTCATCAATGTCTTCCATCAACTGCTTATCAATTCGTTCAAAAAAGGCCTTAACCTGCTGCATCTGAGAACGTGCTTTGTACGTCAAATGAACAAATTTTGCCCGCTTATCGCTAGGACTCGCCTCCAATTCCACCAAACCATTTTGCACCATACGCTTGACCAAATTACTCGCAACAGACTTGGTAATATTGAGTTCCTGCTCGATATCTTTAATCAAGACCAAGTCTTGGTTTTTCTCACGATTATCCAAAAAACGCACAACCTGACCTTGAGGCCCACCCATAAATTCAATACCACAACGTTTGGCTTCCTTTTGCACCATCAGGTGAATCTGATGACCAAAACGCTTAAAGACTAACATCGGTTTATCCATACTAACTCCTTTCTAACCATTGCATTTAGTTCTCCTAGGAACTAAATAAGTTTCCATGAGAACTATTTTACCACTTTGAAAAGAGATGTCAAGAAAAAGTTTCCTAGAGAACTATTTTCTTGATTAAAAAAATCCCAAGTGAGCTTATCACTTAGGATCATGTTATCTAGGTTAAATTAGAACCCGTCTACGTTCGTATAAATCTTTTGTACGTCTTCGTCGTCTTCAAGAACGCTGTAAAGTTTTTCAAAGGTTTCAAGGTCATCGCCTGACAATTCCACTTCTGACTGAGGAATCATTTCCAATTCAGTCACTTGGAATTCTTCGACACCTGACTCACGAAGGGCAACGATAGCCTTGTGAAGGTCAGTTGGCGCTGTGTAAACTGTGATTGTCCCTTCTTCTGCTTCTACATCATCCACATCCACATCTGCTTCTAGCAATTGCTCAAAGACTGCATCCGCATCTTCACCTGCAAATACAATAACACCCTTGTTATCGAAGAGGTATGAAACCGAACCTGAAGCACCCATGTTTCCGCCGTTTTTTCCAAAGGCTGCACGGACATTGGCCGCTGTACGGTTGACATTTGAAGTCAAAGTATCAACAATCAGCATAGAACCATTTGGTCCAAAACCTTCGTAACGTCCTTCTGTAAAGGTTTCGTCTGTGTTTCCTTTTGCTTTATCAATCGCTTTATCAATAACGTGTTTTGGCACTTGAGCTTGTTTAGCACGGTCGATAACGAATTTCAAAGCTGAGTTTGATTCTGGATCTGGATCACCTTTTTTAGCTGCTACATAGATTTCTACACCAAATTTTGCATATACTTTAGAGTTAGCTCCATCTTTAGCCGTTTTCTTGGCTACGATATTGGCCCATTTACGTCCCATTAGGAATCTCCTTTTTTCACATTTTAATCTTTCTTATTATAACACAAGTTTTTTCGATTTTCACTAGAGGAAATAGATTTTATTCAGTAAATCCAACTAGGATAGCACTTTGGTTGCCAAGATGACCTTACCTTCTTTTATCAAGGGGTGACGAAACAGTGAGAAATACAGTTGAATGGTCATGGCAACCCAGATAAGGGGTTCGCAAAGGATAACTCCCTTATAGCCTGCCCAAGGAATAATCAAGACCACAAAAGCGATTTTCCCGATTAGTTCGATAAAGCTAGAAACCAGCGGAAGAACTTTTTGCCCCAAACCCTGCAAACAATTGCGATAAATCAACAAGAGACTCAAAATAGGATAAAAGGCTGAACTGATTTTCAAGTACAGACTACCATTTTCTACCAAGTAATCATCCGTCGAACTAGCCAAGAAGGAAACCAAGGCTGGACTGGCAAAAAAGAGGAAGACACAAACAAAAACTGCCCAGGATATACTTAAACGACTGCCGATTCGAAGTCCTTGAACAATGCGGTCTGGTCGCTTAGCTCCTAGATTCTGAGAAGCAAAGGTCGTCATTGATGCAGAAATAGCGGTCATAGGAAGAAGGGCGAAGGCCATAATGCGTCGAGCCGCCGTCTGGGCACTAATAATCACTGCACCAAAAGTATTAACAGAAGACTGTAAAATCACACTGCCGATAGATACAATTGAACTCATCAAGCCCATAGCCAAACCTTGCTCCAAGAGATCGGCGTATAAGGCCTTGTCCCATTTGAAATGCTTGAGTTGAGGCAAAAGTTCTGGCACACTTTTACGAATATAATAAAAGCAGAGAACCGCTGATAAGCCCTGCGAAATGATGGTAGCAAGTCCTGCGGATTGGACTCCAAGATGCAATTGCGTAATAAAATAGAGATCCAGAACCACATTGACCAGAGCAGAGAAAATCAAAAAACCAAGCGCAGCCAGACTGTCCCCAATAGATCGCAACAAACCTGCAAAGAGATTATAAGCAAAGCTAACACCGACACAGGTTACAATCATAGAAATATATTGATAAGACTGAGGGAGGATTTCAGCAGGGGTATCTAAATATTGCAAGAGTGGATACAGACCGACAAATCCCAGCAGCATAACTACAATACTCAAAAGAGCACCTAAAATCCAGGTGGCTGCTACTGCTTCCTTGATTTTAGTGAAATTCCGAGCTCCATAATAGCGGGCAATGACAATTCCCATGCCATTGCCAACACCAAGAGTAAAACCTACAATCAGGTCAAAAATCGCTGTCGTAGCTCCTACTGCAGCCAAGGAATCTTGACCCAGAAATCGCCCAACAATCAAGACATCAGCAGTATTATAGAGCTGTTGAAAAATATTTGATAGCAAGATTGGGAAGGCAAAACTCAAAAGCGAGGGAAGAATCGGACCATGTATCAGGTCCACTGTTCGTTTTTTATTCATAAGGCTATTATATCAGCTTTCTAGAGGAGCGACAAGAAACAGCAAACTATAGGCAATCTGAAAACTTGAACAAAGAATCGAAAAAGCAGTGGATTTCTCCACTACTTTGACAGCTTATTCTTCAATTTCGATTTCAAGCTCATCGCCTAGATCAAGAGTTACTTCTTCATTCACAGAGTCTACTTGAGCTACTTCATCTTTTTTGCTTTCAGCAGCTTCTTCTCCATCAATCAAACCAAATTGAACACGGACTTGATGATCAATCTCAGCAAAGACTTCTGGGTTATCTGCCAAGTATTTCTTGGCATTTTCAGAACCTTGCCCGATTTTCTCATCCTTGTAAGAGTACCAAGCTCCTGCTTTTTTGATGATATCCAAATCGCTTGCGATTTTCAAAAGCTCACCAGTCTTAGAAATCCCTTCTCCGTACATGATTTCAACGAAGGCTTCCTTAAATGGTGGAGCTACCTTGTTTTTCACGACCTTGATTTTAGTTTCTTTACCGACATTGGTATCTTTTTGGTCACCAGTTCCCTTGATTTGTGTGCTTCCACGAACATCCAAACGGACTGATGCGTAGAATTTCAGAGCACGTCCACCAGGAGTTGTTTCTGGATTTCCAAACATGACTCCAACTTTTTCACGCAATTGGTTGATAAAGATGGCAATTGTTTTGGTTTTATTGATAGAAGCACCAAGTTTACGCATAGCCTGGCTCATCATACGAGCCTGCAAACCAACGTGGCTATCTCCGATATCTCCATCAATTTCCGCACGAGGTACAAGGGCAGCAACTGAGTCGACCACGACAAGATCTACAGCACCTGAGTCAATCAATTTTCCTGCAATCTCAAGACCTTGCTCTCCTGAATCTGGTTGTGACAAGAGCAATTCGTCAATGTTGACACCAAGGGCCGCAGCATAAGCTGGATCGAGGGCATGTTCCGCATCGATAAAGGCTGCAATTCCACCTTCTTTTTGCGCTTGCGCAACTGCATGAAGAGCAACCGTTGTCTTACCAGATGACTCTGGTCCGTAGATTTCGATGATACGTCCCTTAGGATAACCACCTGAACCAAGGGCAATATCAAGAGCCAAGGAACCGGAGCTCATCACTTGCACCTTTTGCTCAGCACGTTCACCCAAACGCATGATTGAACCCTTACCAAAGTCTTTCTCAATCAATTTAAGAGCGTCATTCAAGGCTTTTTCACGTTCTGCCCCGAATTTTTTTGAAATTTCATCTAATTTTTTTGGTTTTTTCGCCATTCTATTCTCCTACATTCTAATGGTCCTCAGACCTATCTACTATTATATCAAAAGTTAGTCACTTAATAAAGCCTTGCGAACTAGGTTAAAGGCATGCATAACCGCAATGTGACGTACATCTGCTCGACTTCTACCTCCAATATTAACCTTGATGACCTTAGTTCCATGCTCCTGTGCCAAGCCTATGAAGACTGTTCCAGCCGGGTGTCCTTCGAGGCTATCTGGTCCTGCCACTCCAGTCAAACTAAGGCCAAAATCTGACTGGGTCTTGCTTCGTGCCTGCTCAGCCATCTTCTGAGCTGTAAATTCAGATACCACACCATGTTCTTCCAAATCCTTGACAGGAATATCCAACATCTTTGATTTTTCCTCCAGGCTATAGGTCACGAAACCACCCTTAAATATACTTGAAGCTCCTGAAAAATCCGCCACAGTAGCTTGGAAAAGCCCTGCCGTCAAACTCTCTGCAGCCGTGATAGTTTTCCCTTGTTTTTTCAGTTCTTCTACCACAATGCTGGCCAAGCTAGCCTCCTCTCCATAACCATAACAGAGGTCTCGTAAAGAAATTCCTTCGAAAGTCTGGCAGTCCAAGATTTGATTTCCCAAGATATCCAGCGCTTGATTCGCCTCTTCTTGACTGCTAGCCTTTGTTGACAGACGCAGAGTGACTTCTCCTGTCTTAGCATAAGGGGCCAAGGTCGGATCTGTTTGATTATCAATCAAATCAGCCAAAATCGTAACCAGCTGGCTCTCGCCAATTTCAAAGAAACGAAGAACTCGGGAATACAGCTTTCTCCCTGTTATCAACTTGGGTAGAAGTTGGTTTAAGACCATGGGTTTCAATTCACTTGGTGGACCTGGAAGGACAACGTAGGTCACTCCATCGACTTCCAATATTCCTCCTACAGCCAGTCCTGTTTCGTTTGGCAGTGGAGTCGCTCCTTCTACAAGTTGAGCTTGTCTTTCGTTATTCGGTGTTCGGGCATAGTCTGGTCGCTGGGCAAAAAAGACATCCAACTTCTCCTGAGCCTGAGGATCGAAGACTAATTCTTTCCCTAAAAATTTAGCCAGAGTTTGTTTGGTCAAATCGTCCTCAGTTGGCCCTAAACCACCTGTCAAAATCACCAGACTGCTACGTTGACTGGCAATTTCAAGCAAAGACAAGAGACGAGCTTCATTGTCTCCTACAGCCGTCTGAAAATATACGTCTACCCCAATCTCTGCTAGTTTTTCCGACAAAAACTGGGCATTGGTATTAACAATCTGTCCGGTCAAAATCTCTGTTCCAACAGCAATGATTTCCGCTTTCATGTTTCCTCCTACCTATCTATTCGTATTTTTTTGAAAAAATCGCAGGAAATTTCCCACGATTAATTTTTTATTTGTATTAAAAAACGAACTATTCTACTTCATTTGTTACAAAGACACCTTGTTGTTGATTCTCCCCATCACCAACAGGCACCCGTCCAAACAAATCTTCAAATAAGACAACATTTGTTTCAAGCTGAGTGACTTCTTCTTGTCCCAAAGAACGTCGCAATATATTCTGCATTTCCAACATATGCTCTCTCGAAACAATCTGGTAAGAAATACCTTGCAACATCTCTCCTTCGCCCTTCAATTGTTGAGATTCAATGGTTTTAAATGAATCTTTATAGCCCAACAAGCTAGGAATACTTTTCGCAGATAAATCAATATTAGTCTGCATATTCGTACTTAAGGCTTTTAAGATAGACTGATAGTGACTAACGCTATTCAAACTAAGAACTTTTTCAACAACCTTTTGAATGACTTCACGCTGACGCTTCTGACGTCCGTAGTCTCCTTCTGGGTCTTGATAACGCATGCGGGAATAAACAAGCGCTTCTTCTCCATTTATTGTCTGTTCTCCAACACCGATAGAAATGGTATTAAATTCCTCTTGATCACTAATAGAAATTGGGAAGCCTAGCGTGTTATTGACAGTTATACCACCCACTGCATCGACTAATTGTTGCAATCCTTGCATATTAACCATAATGTAGCGATCGATATGGATATTCATCATCTTTTGAATGGTTGAAATAGCTAACTCTGCACCACCACCAGCATAGGCAGCGTTTAACTTCGCTTCCTCAATCTGGCCATCTTTATGCTGAATTTTAGTCAGGATGTCACGTTCCAAACTCAACATCATGGTTTTCTTAGTATGTGGATTCACCGTCAAGAGAATCATGGAATCACTATTTCCAGCCCATTGATCTGTACGCTCTACATTCCCAGTATCAACCCCCATCAAAAGAATCGTTAAGGGTTCAGTCGCCTCAATAACATTGGTTTCTTCTCCGATTTTTTTATAGGTTTTTGATAAGGTTTGTGTACCTTGCTGATAAATAGTATAAGCAAAAACACCCACACCCAAAACCGTCACAGCTAGAAAAGCTAGCACCATTCCAATAATTTTTTTAACCATATTTCTATCAATCTATCAGTCTACCCATCAGGTAAACATCGATAAATTCCCCTTCTTCTATGTAAGCACCGCGCTCTTGTCTACCTTCAATTACAAAGCCATGCTTTTGATATAAATAAACTGCAGCCTGATTACGAGTTTGGACAGTGAGTTGAAGTCGACGAAGAATGCCACTAGCCTGCGCCCATTCTAGGACTTCTTCAAGTAACAAACTCCCCAGTCCATTATTCCAATACTTCTTACCAATCACAATAAAGAGATCTCCAATATGACGAACTCTCTTGCGTTGATCAGCTGTGATATTTACAAGACCAGCAATTTCATCATTCAGCAAGGCAAGTAAAGTGATTTGATTTTCCGATTGAGCCTGTTTATCCAAAAACAACTCCATCTCAGTATCTGTCATCAAAATACCATCCCTGTCCAGACTGGTAAAATCTGTTTCTAAACTGACACGATTTAAAAATGTCACTAATTCAGCCGCATCACTAGGTTCTGCTTCTCTAATGAGCAATTCATACTCCATGTTGAAGCTCCTCTAAGAGTTTTTCTGCACGCAAACCCTTTGCTTGGAAATGTAATCTGCGACCGTCTTCTTCTTTTAGAATTTCCAATTCTAAATAAGTATCTGGCAAGGCATCACCTAAAAGATGTCCCCACTCGATGACAGTTACCCCACCACCAAAGAGAAACTCATCCAAATCAATAGAATCCGCATCTCCCTCAATACGATAAACATCTAGGTGGTAAAGCGGAAGACGACCTTCATACTCTCTTACGATAGTGTAGGTTGGACTCTTAATCATCTGGAAAATCTGTAACCCTTTAGCTAGACCTTTTGTAAAGGTCGTTTTGCCTGCTCCAAGTTCTCCAGTTAGAATTAAAACATCATTCTTTTCTAATAAGTAGCCCAAACGTTCACCTAAGGACTGTAACTCTTCTTCGTTTTTAGTGTACATGTTTCTATTATACCAAAAAGTTGTTCTTTGTCGAGATATTATCTGTGAATTTCATATTATAAATTGTAAAACTTGAACTATCTCTTCTTTTATTCTTAAAATAGAAACAGTAAGAATACAACTAATAAGATATCTCTCATCAAATGGCTGTAAAACGAAACTTCCCAGCGAATGACTTTTGGCACCAACAGTCCTAGAAATAGCATTCCTAAGGTAATATAAAAGGTCATGGACAATAGCATCCAAGGATTTCTGAGGAAGATTAGAATAGCTAGTCCACTAATAAAACACATTTCCTTCTTTCCCAAAAACTTTTTCACTCCATTTACATACTTCTGAATCGGCAGAAAAACTAACAAATCAATACCAAATAAGAAAAAGAAGCTCGGTAGAAAATCTTCCACAAACCCTTCTACGGACGTATTTCCTGCAAGGATATGCTCTATGACAATTAAAGCTAAACCTAAAACATTTACCAATAGCAACAGAGTATACAAGAATTGTTGCTTATCTTCTTTAAAAACTGAATAATGTTGATTTCCCTGCCCTCTATAATAGTTTAGCCCTGCACCAATACTGGCAAGAAGCAACATGCCAACTAAATAATAGAAGTAGTTTTGATTTAACACCAAGGACCAAGTCGATAAACTTAAACAAGAACAGCTACTGATACCAAAAATCGTAAACAATAACAAAACTTGAATTTGCTTTTTCATTTTTTCCATCATTCTTCCTCCCTTACTTGCTCTTATTATAGGCTAGAAATCCTCACCATTGCTAGAATATTTCTCAACTGTCAGTTTTCTACTCTAAAATGCAAAAAAATTTGATGCAGGTAATCCTTACATCAAACTTTTGCTATTTTTCCTCAAACCAAAGAGCAATTTCTCGCTTAGCTGACTGTTCTGAATCTGAACCATGTACAACATTTTGGATAGCCTCATTTTCTCCAGCAGCTTTTGCAAAATCACCTCGAATAGTCCCTGGTAAAGCTTCTTCTGGACGAGTTGCCCCCATCATGGTCCGCCAAGTTTCAATTACTTTGGGACCAGAAATGATACCTACAAGAACCGGTCCTGAAGTCATAAATTCACGAATCGGTGGGTAAAAACTTTGACCAACCAAATCATGATAGTGCTGATCAATTAACCCTTCTGAAACCTGTGTACGCAACTCCAATTTTTCGATTGTAAATCCACGTTGTTCGATGCGTTTCAACACCTCACCCACTAATCCTCTTTTTACACCGTCTGGTTTAATGATAAAAAATGTTTGTTCCATACCCGTCTCCTTTGTCAGCTTCTTTCTTTTATTTTACCACATTTCATGGAAAAATGGAGAAAGTTTTCAGAAAAGAGAAAGAGAACCCGAAGGCTCTCTCATTCTCTTTTATTCTACTGTTTCTTCCACAGTTTCAACGGCAGTATCCACAACTACTTCTGTTGTTTCTTCATTTCCTTCTTCCTCTACTGGAGGATTAAGGTATTCTTCTTCGTTGATAGCATGTGGTTCAAGGTTACGGTAACGGGCCATACCAGTACCTGCTGGGATGATCTTACCGATGATAACATTTTCTTTAAGTCCAAGGAGATGGTCTTTCTTACCACGGATAGCCGCGTCAGTAAGGACACGAGTTGTTTCCTGGAAGGAAGCCGCTGACAAGAAACTGTTGGTTTCAAGTGAGGCTTTGGTAATTCCCATAAGAACTGGGCGACCTGTCGCTGGAACTCCACCTGCGATAAGGACATCTTTGTTGGCATCTGTAAAGTCATTGATATCCATAAGGGTACCCATGAGAAGATCTGTGTCACCTGGATCCATGACACGGACTTTACGGATCATTTGACGAACCATTACCTCGATGTGTTTGTCACCGATTTCTACCCCTTGGCTACGGTAAACTTTTTGTACTTCACCGAGAAGGTAAGTTTCAACTGACAAGACATCACGAACTGCAAGGAGGCGTTTTGGTTGGATAGAACCTTCTGTCAGAGCAGCACCACGCGCTACTTGGTCTCCAACTTCAACACGCATACGAGCTGTAAATGGAACGACGTATTCACCTTCGCCAGTTTCACCCTTAACAAAGACTTTCTTAGTACGAGTTGATGCATCTTCTTCGATAGCGGTAACTTGTCCTTTAACCTCTGTGATAACCGCTTCCCCTTTAGGATTGCGGGCTTCAAAGATTTCTTGGACACGAGGAAGACCCTGAGTGATATCGGTATTTGAGGCAACCCCACCCGTGTGGAAGGTACGCATTGTAAGCTGTGTACCAGGTTCCCCGATAGATTGGGCAGCGATTGTACCAACTGCTTCACCAACTTCAACCGCATCACCAGTCGCCAAGTTGATACCGTAACAGTGACGGCAGACACCATGACGAGTGTTACATGTAAATACGGAACGGATAGTGACTTCTTCCACACCAGCATTGACAATTTCACGCGCCTTGTCTTCTGTAATCAACTCATTTGGACCGATGATCACTGCACCAGTTTCTGGATGTTTAACAGTTTTCTTAGTGTAACGACCATTGAGACGCTCTTCGAGAGACTCGATCATCTCTTTTCCTTCTGCGATAGAGCGGATCAAGAGACCACGGTCAGTTCCACAGTCGTCCTCACGGATGATAACGTCTTGGGCAACGTCAACCAAACGACGAGTCAAGTAACCTGAGTCGGCTGTCTTAAGGGCCGTATCGGTCATACCTTTACGGGCACCGTGAGTTGAGAAGAACATTTCGAGTACTGACAAACCTTCGCGGAAGTTTGAAAGGATTGGCAATTCCATGATACGTCCGTTCGGAGCAGCCATCAGACCACGCATACCGGCAAGCTGTGAGAAGTTTGAGATGTTACCACGGGCTCCAGAGTCCATCATCATAACGATTGGGTTCTTAGGATCTTGGTTGGCAATCAAACGTTTCTCAAGTTTTTCACGGGCAGCACGCCATTCGGCTGTAACAGCATTGTAACGCTCGTCGTCTGTGATCATACCACGACGGAATTGTTTGGTGATTTGTTCTACACGTTTGTGTGATTCTTCAATGATTTCAGCCTTGTCATCAACGACTGGGATATCGGCAATACCCACTGTCAATCCTGCAAGAGTTGAGTGGTGGTAACCGAGGTTCTTCATACGGTCAAGTAGGGCAGAAGTTTCTGTCGTACGGAAACGTTTGAAGATTTCAGCGATGATATTTCCAAGGTTTTTCTTCTTGAATGGAGGGTTAAGTTCAAGATTGCTGATTGCTTCCTTGATATCTCCACCAAGTGGCAAGAAGTATTTAGCTGGAACGCCTTCTGTCAAGTTGGCATTGTTTGGTTCTTGCAAGTATGGTAGACCCTCTGGCATGATGTCGTTGAAGAGGATTTTACCAACTGTTGTAAGCAAGACCTTGTGTTTTTGCTCTTCTGTCCAAGGCTTGTTGAGGCTGTCTGTTGCGATACCAACACGTGAGTGAAGGTGAACATAACCATTACGGTAAGCCATAACCGCTTCGTCACGGTCTTTGAAGACCATTCCTTCACCTTCACGACCAGCTTCTTCCATGGTCAAGTAGTAGTTACCCAAAACCATATCCTGAGATGGAGTAACAACTGGTTTACCATCTTTCGGGTTCAAGATGTGCTCAGCAGCTAGCATCAAAATACGAGCTTCTGCTTGAGCTTCTTCTGAAAGCGGTACGTGGATGGCCATTTGGTCCCCGTCAAAGTCGGCATTGTAGGCTTCACAGACAAGTGGGTGCAAGCGAAGGGCCTTACCATCAATCAAGACTGGCTCGAAGGCTTGGATACCCAAACGGTGAAGGGTCGGTGCGCGGTTCAAAAGTACTGGGTGTTCTTTGATCACTTCTTCAAGGATATCCCAGATACGCTCATCTCCACGTTCCACCAAGCGTTTAGCTGCTTTGACGTTTTGCACAATATCACGCGCAACGATTTCACGCATCACAAATGGTTTAAAGAGCTCGATCGCCATTTCACGTGGCACACCACATTGGTACATCTTAAGAGTTGGACCAACGGCGATAACGGAACGTCCTGAGAAGTCAACACGTTTACCGAGCAAGTTTTGACGGAAGCGTCCTTGTTTACCTTTAAGCATGTGGCTCAATGATTTCAGTGGACGGCTACCTGGTCCTGTGATTGGACGACCACGACGACCATTGTCAATCAAAGCGTCAACCGCTTCTTGAAGCATACGCTTCTCATTTTGAACGATGATACCTGGTGCATTCAACTCAAGCAAACGAGCCAAACGGTTGTTACGGTTGATAACACGGCGGTAAAGGTCGTTCAAGTCAGATGAGGCAAAACGGCCACCATCCAACTGCAACATTGGACGAAGATCTGGTGGAATAACTGGAAGGATGTTGAGAATCATCCATTCAGGTTTGTTTCCAGATTTGTAAAAGGCATCCAAAACATCCAAACGACGGATGGCTTTGACACGTTTTTGTCCAGTAGCTGTTTTTAACTCTTCTTTGAGTTCAGCAATTTCTTTTTCAAGATCTACTTGTTTCAAAAGGTCTTGGATGGCTTCGGCACCCATCTTGGCAACGAATGATCCATAACCATACTCACGCAAGCGCTCACGGTATTCGCGCTCTGTCATGATAGACTTGTGCTCAAGTGGTGTATCCTTAGGATCAATCACCACATAAGCCGCAAAGTAGATAACTTCCTCGAGGGCACGAGGGCTCATATCAAGGGTCAAGCCCATACGGCTTGGAATCCCCTTGAAGTACCAGATGTGAGATACAGGAGCTTTCAATTCGATGTGCCCCATACGCTCACGACGAACTTTCGTACGCGTTACTTCAACCCCACAACGGTCACAAACAATCCCTCTGTAACGAATGCGTTTGTACTTACCACAAGCACATTCCCAGTCTTTTGTAGGACCAAAGATAACTTCATCAAAGAGTCCTTCACGTTCTGGTTTCAAGGTACGGTAATTGATTGTTTCAGGTTTTTTGACTTCTCCATAAGACCATGAACGGACTTTGCTTGGAGAAGCTAGGGTGATTTGCATACTTTTAAAACGATTTACATCAACCACTATTTCTTCCCTTTCTATTCTAAGTGAACTGCTTATTCTTCTTCAGCAGCTTCTTCTGTTGCTTCCGCTTTTGTTGCTTTCTCAGCTTCTTCAGCTTCAAAGGCTGCTTTAGCCTCTTGGGCTGCTTTTTCGCGGGCTTTTTCAAGGTCATCTACGTGGATGACATCTTCGTCCATTCCTTCATCCAAGTCGCGAAGTTCCACTTCTTGGTCATCTTCGTCAAGGACACGCATGTCAAGACCAAGAGATTGCAATTCTTTCACAAGAACTCGGAAGGATTCTGGAACACCTGGTTTTGGAATTGGTTTTCCTTTTGTAATAGCTTCATAAGCTTTCAAACGTCCGTTGATATCGTCAGACTTGTAAGTCAAGATTTCTTGAAGGACATTTGATGCACCGTAGGCTTCAAGAGCCCAAACCTCCATCTCACCGAAACGTTGTCCACCAAACTGAGCTTTACCTCCGAGTGGTTGTTGGGTAACGGTTGAGTAAGGTCCGACTGAACGAGCGTGCAATTTATCATCAACCATGTGGTGGAGTTTGATCATGTACATGACTCCGACAGAAACACGGTTATCAAACGGTTCCCCAGTACGTCCATCGTAAAGGATTGTTTTGGCATCGCTATCCATACCAGCTTCTTTAACAGTTGACCAAAGGTCTTCAGAACTTGCTCCGTCAAAGACTGGTGTTGCGATGTGAATACCAAGAGTACGAGCAGCCATACCAAGGTGAAGCTCCATAACCTGACCGATATTCATACGTGATGGCACCCCAAGTGGGTTCAACATGATATCGACTGGAGTTCCGTCTGGAAGGTAAGGCATGTCTTCTACAGGAACGATACGAGAGACAACCCCTTTATTTCCGTGACGTCCGGCCATCTTATCTCCGACCTTGATCTTACGTTTTTGAGCGATGTAGACGCGAACCAGCATGTTAACACCTGATTGCAACTCATCTCCATTTGCACGTGTAAAGATCTTAACATCACGAACGACACCATCGGCACCGTGTGGTACACGAAGAGAAGTATCACGCACTTCACGAGACTTGTCTCCGAAGATAGCGTGCAAGAGACGTTCTTCAGCTGAAAGGTCTTTCTCACCCTTAGGTGTTACTTTACCTACAAGGATATCGCCTTCTTTAACCTCAGCACCGATACGGATAATACCCATTTCGTCAAGGTCTTTAAGGGCATCTTCACCAACGTTTGGAATTTCACGAGTGATTTCTTCAGGCCCAAGCTTTGTATCGCGTGTTTCTGATTCGTATTCTTCAAGGTGGACAGATGTGTAGACATCGTCTTTCACCAAGCGTTCGCTCATGATAACGGCATCCTCGAAGTTGTAACCTTCCCAAGTCATGTAGGCAACGATTGGGTTTTGTCCAAGCGCCATTTCTCCATTTTCCATAGAAGGTCCGTCAGCAATGAAATCGCCTTTTTCAACGACATCGCCAACTTTTACGAGAGTGCGTTGGTTGTAAGCAGTACCTGAGTTTGAACGACGGAATTTTTGGATGTGGTAAACGTCCAATGAAC
>CAUQXM010000033.1:0-18264 GCA_963522215.1 uncultured Streptococcus sp.
CCCTCTATGCGGAGGGACAACGTCGCTATGTGGAGAGTTTGTCAGCCTACGCTCGTCAGTTTTTGGGAAATATGGAGAAGCCTGATGTAGATGCCATTGATGGCCTCAGCCCAGCTATTTCCATCGACCAGAAAACGACTAGCAAAAACCCTCGCTCGACGGTGGGAACAACGACTGAAATCAATGACTATCTGCGTCTCCTTTATGCGCGTGTGGGGACGCCTTACTGTATCAACGGGCATGGGGCTATCAAGGCTTCTTCTGTAGAGCAAATCGTAGATAAGGTCTTGGAATTGCCAGAACGCCAACGTCTGCAAATTTTAGCTCCTGTCATACGTAAGAAAAAAGGGCAACACAAGAGTGTCATTGAAAAGATTCAGAAAGATGGTTATGTCCGCGTCCGTGTGGATGGGGAGGTCTATGATGTGACCGAAGTGCCAGAATTGTCAAAGAGCAAGCAACACAATATTGATGTCGTGGTTGACCGTATTGTTATCAAGGAGGGCATTCGTAGTCGTCTCTTTGATTCCATTGAGGCTGCCCTTCGTATCGCAGAAGGCTATGTCATTATCGACACCATGGACGACTCTGAGTTGCTCTTCTCTGAGCATTATGCCTGTCCAGTTTGTGGCTTTACTGTTCCAGAGTTAGAGCCACGTCTCTTCTCATTCAATGCTCCTTTTGGTTCTTGTAGTGAGTGTGATGGCTTGGGCATCAAGCTGGAAGTGGATACTGATTTGGTAGTGCCAGATGCCAGCAAAACCTTGCGTGAGGGAGCCTTGGCTCCTTGGAATCCTATTTCATCCAACTACTATCCAAACATGCTAGAGCAGGCTATGACAGCCTTTGGAGTGGATATGGATAAGCCTTTTGAGGACTTGTCAGAAGAAGATAAGAACTTGATTCTCTACGGCTCAGATGGTAAGGAATTCCATTTCCACTATGAGAATGAATTTGGTGGCGTGCGCGATATCGATATTCCTTTTGAGGGAGTTGTTAATAATATCAAACGTCGTTACCATGAAACCAATAGTGACTACACCCGCACCCAGATGCGCCTTTACATGAATGAGCTGACCTGCGGAACCTGTCATGGTTACCGTCTTAATGATCAGGCCTTGTCTGTCCGTGTGGGTGGTCAGCAAGGACCACATATCGGAGAAATTTCAGACCTGTCTATCGCAGATCACTTGGAGTTGGTGAGTCAGTTGACTCTATCTGAAAATGAAGCTATTATTGCTCGGCCTATTCTCAAGGAAATCAAGGACCGTTTGACCTTCCTTAATAACGTGGGTCTTAACTATCTGACTCTGTCTCGCTCAGCAGGAACCCTTTCAGGTGGGGAAAGCCAGCGTATTCGCTTGGCAACCCAGATTGGTTCTAACCTATCAGGTGTCCTTTATATTCTAGACGAGCCGTCAATCGGTCTTCACCAGAGGGACAATGACCGTCTGATTGCCAGTCTCAAAAAGATGCGTGATTTGGGCAATACTCTCATTGTAGTGGAACATGACGAAGATACCATGCGTGAGGCTGATTATCTGATTGACGTTGGTCCCGGTGCCGGTGTTTTTGGTGGGGAGATTGTTGCTGCAGGTACACCCAAACAGGTGGCTCGCAACAGCAAGTCTATCACAGGCCAGTACTTGTCAGGCAAACGTGCCATTCCAGTGCCAACAGAGCGCCGTACAGGAAATGGTCGTTTTATCGAAGTGACAGGAGCGCGTGAGAACAACCTGCAAAATATCACTGCTCGCTTCCCATTAGGAAAATTCATCGCAGTGACAGGGGTATCGGGTTCAGGGAAATCGACCTTAATCAACAGTATCCTCAAAAAAGCCATTGCCCAGAAGCTCAACCGCAATTCAGACAAGCCTGGTAAATTTAAGACTATTACAGGGATTGAGCATGTAGACCGATTGATTGACATTGACCAGAGCCCTATCGGACGAACGCCGAGGTCTAACCCTGCTACCTATACGGGAGTTTTTGACGATATACGTGACCTCTTTGCTCAGACTAATGAAGCCAAGATTCGAGGCTATAAGAAGGGGCGTTTCAGTTTCAATGTCAAGGGTGGTCGCTGTGAAGCCTGCTCAGGTGACGGGATTATCAAGATTGAGATGCACTTCTTGCCAGATGTTTATGTGGCTTGTGAAGTCTGCCACGGAACCCGCTACAATAGTGAAACCCTAGAAGTTCATTACAAGGAAAAAAATATCTCTCAGGTCTTGGATATGACCGTCAACGATGCGGTGGAGTTCTTCCAACATATTCCGAAAATTCAACGTAAACTTCAGACCATCAAGGATGTGGGACTGGGATATGTGACGCTAGGGCAACCAGCTACCACTCTTTCTGGGGGAGAAGCCCAGCGTATGAAGCTGGCTAGTGAACTTCACAAACGATCGACAGGAAAATCTTTCTACATTCTGGATGAGCCGACAACAGGGCTTCATACCGAGGATATCGCTCGCTTGCTTAAAGTCTTGGCTCGCTTTGTAGACGATGGCAATACAGTCCTTGTTATCGAGCACAATCTAGATGTTATTAAGACTGCAGACCATATTATTGACTTGGGACCTGAGGGCGGTGTCGGTGGTGGAACCATCATCGCAACAGGAACTCCAGAAGAAGTAGCGGCCAATGAAGCCAGCTACACAGGACATTATTTGAAAGGAAAGTTACATCATGAATAAACGTGTACAAGCATTTCTAGCTAAAATGCAAGAAAAAGAACTAGATGGTATCATCATCAACAACCTTAAAAACGTCTATTATTTGACTGGTTTTTGGGGTTCAAATGGAACAGTTTTTATCAGCCGTGACCGTCAGGTCTTGGTGACGGACTCTCGCTATATCATTGCAGCCAAGCAAGAAACCAGTGGTTTTGAGATTGTGGCAGACCGTGATGAATTGGCTGTCATTGCAGGAATTGTCAAGGACATGGGCTTGTCTCGTATCGGTTTTGAGGATGAGATTTCGGTATCTTATTATCACCGTATGCAGGCAGCCTTTGAAGGAATTGACTTGCTTCCACAAACTCAGTTTGTCGAAGGTCTTCGAATGATTAAGGATGAAGCGGAGATTGCAGCTATTCGCAAGGCTTGTTCTATCTCAGACCAAGCTTTCCGCGATGCGCTTGACTTTATTAAGCCAGGAAAGACTGAAATTGAGATTGCCAACTTCCTTGACTTCCGTATGCGTGAGTTGGGAGCATCTGGCTTGTCTTTTGACACTATCCTAGCTAGCGGTATCAACTCTTCCAAACCTCATGCTCATCCCATGCACAAACCAGTGGAGCTGGGAGAAGCTATTACCATGGATTTCGGCTGCCTCTATGACCACTATGTCAGCGATATGACACGAACTATCTATCTGGGGCATGTCAGCGACGAGCAGGCGGAGATTTACAATACGGTTTTGAAAGCCAACCAAGCCTTGATTGACCAGGCTAAGGCAGGATTAGGTTTCCGAGACTTTGACAAAATCCCTCGTGATATTATCATCGAAGCAGGCTATGGCGACTACTTTACCCACGGTATCGGACACGGTATTGGGCTGGATATCCATGAGGAACCATACTTTAGCCAGGCTTCTACAGAAACTATTAAGGCAGGTATGGCCTTAACTGATGAACCAGGTATCTATATCGAAGGTAAATATGGCGTTCGTATCGAGGATGATATCCTTATTACAGAGACAGGTTGTGAATTATTGACCCTAGCTCCAAAAGAGTTGATAGTTATCTAAGAGTTAAACAACTCAAATGATTGACTTTTAAATTTTAAAGGTTTATACTGAAAAACGAAAACGGTAGGTGAGGCTACCATAGGGATACGGATGACTACCGCAAAGCAGTGGAGACACTACTCGTTGGTCAACAGTCCTGGTCGCGAAGGCCAAGACTAAGCTCATTTCATCGCCCTATGGAGTTAAAGCTTGAACGAAAAAACAGATAATTAGTTTTTTAATCCTGCCATTTTATGGTGGGATTTTCTACTGTTTAAATCAAAGAAAGGAGATAGACGATGCAAATTGACGATCATCCGGAACCGCACATACACAGCCAATCGCTGATTTGTGTCGTTCTGCCCTTATAAAGTGATTGGTCTCTGTGTATGAAACACATCATTCATACAGATAGGAGAAACCAATGAAAACTACAAAAGAAAGATTAGCAACAGCTATTCATACATCTTTAAACGAAACTCTATCTTTTTATAAGACAAGTCTAACAGGCTTGGCTGAGGAGCAGGTGGAGAAAAATCGTGACCTATATGGCGAAAATACCATCACAAAGGGTCAAGAAGACAGTATCCTCAAAAAGATTTACGAATCCATTATCAATCCTTTTACGATCATCTTACTGGTCATCGCCGTGATTTCCTTGGTGACCAATGTCTGGTTGGCAAAACCAGGTCAAGAGGATCCGACGACTTCTATTATCATCGTTGTCCTCGTCCTCATTTCTGGTGGCATACGCTTTGTCCAAGAACTCCGTAGTGATAAGGCTGCGACCAATCTATCAAAAATGATTGTCAACACAGCGACTGTCATTCGTCAAGGAGAAATCCAAGAAGTACCTATCGATGATTTGGTAGTGGGTGACGTGGTTAAATTAAGCGCTGGAGACATGATTCCAGCAGATCTTCTTTTATTTGAGTCGCGCGATTTCTTTGTACAACAGTCGGGCTTGACAGGTGAAAGTGAATCAGTTGAAAAATTGGCCTTGACCAAGGCAACAGTTCAACAATCTGATAGTCTGCTAGAAGCAGAAGCGCTCGCCTTTATGGGAACCAATGTCTTATCTGGTAGTGCCAAGGCCGTGGTTTTAGCAGTTGGTGATGATACCATGATGGGGGCCATTGAACAGACTTTGAACACCTATGACGAGCCTACTTCGTTTGAGCGGGAGATGAATAGTATTTCATGGCTCTTGATTCGTTTGATGCTGGTCATGGTGCCCATCGTTTTCTTGTCCAATGGTTTAACAGATGGAGATTGGTTAGAAGCTGGCGTATTTGCTTTGAGTGTTGGTGTTGGATTGACACCTGAGATGCTTCCTATGATTATCACGGCCAGTCTAGCAAAAGGCTCCATTATTATGGCCAAGGAAAAAGTGGTTATCAAGAAACTCAATGCCATACAGGACTTAGGGGCGCTTGATATTTTGTGTACAGATAAGACAGGAACTCTAACCCAAGACGAAATTGTCCTTGAATATCCTTTGGATATACATGGAGATTTGGATTTGACCGTCTTGAGACGAGCTTATCTCAATTCTTATTTTCAAACGGGCTTGAAAAATTTGATGGACAGAGCCATCATCAAACGGACTGAAAAGGAAGCAAAAGAACACGATATCCTCCAAAATCTGGCTCAAACTTTTCAAAAAATAGATGAGCTTCCCTTTGATTTTGAACGTAGACGGATGAGTGTTATCGTTAAGGATGAACACGAAATGGTTAGTTTGGTAACCAAGGGTGCCCTAGAGGAAATGTTGACGATTTCCAGTTATGCGGAATATCAAGGAGTGATTACTCCCTTGACAGATGTTATTAGAGAAGAAATTTTAGCAGAAGTCAGACAACTAAATCAACAAGGTTTGCGTGTCTTGGGAGTGGCCTATAAGTCAGGTTTGAGGGAAGGTCATGCCTATACAGTTGCTGATGAAGGGGATATGATTCTAACTGGTTATTTAGCCTTCCTAGATCCTCCTAAACCATCTGCAGCACCAGCAATTAAGGCTCTGTTAGAACATGGGGTTCAAACAAAGATTTTGACGGGAGACAACGAAAAAGTTACCCAAGCAGTCTGTGAAAAGGTTGGTTTGGATATCAATCAGATGCTGTTAGGATCTGAAATTGATCAGATGAGTAATCAAGAATTGGCTCAAGCCGTGGAGGAGGTAACAGTCTTTGCCAAACTTTCTCCTGACCAAAAAGCAAGGATTATTTTGCAATTTAAGGCTAATGGTCATGCTGTAGGTTATATGGGGGATGGAATCAATGACGCTCCTTCTATGAAGGTTGCAGATGTGGGGATTTCTGTTGATACAGCAGTAGATATTGCCAAAGAAACAGCTGATGTTATCCTACTTGATAAGGATCTCATGGTGCTTGAAAAAGGACTTGTTGAAGGGCGTAAGGTCTATGCCAATATGACTAAATATATCAAAATGACAGTGAGTTCTAATTTTGGGAATATCTTATCCCTATTGGTCTCTGGAATCTTTTTACCATTTTTACCAATGGCACCAGTCCATTTGATTATCCTAAATCTAGTCTATGATTTGTCTTGTATTGCCTTACCTTTTGACAAGGTGGATAAAGATTTTTTGAGAAATCCGCATACCTGGGAAGCTAAGTCCATCACACGTTTCATGATTTGGATGGGACCTATCTCTTCTGCCTTTGATATTTTGACCTTTATTTTGCTTTATTTTATCATTGTACCCATGACAACAGGTCAAGCTTATGTTCATGGGGCAGAGTCTGCCGTAGGATTTATTGTCTTGTTTCAGACAGGTTGGTTTATCGAGTCCATGTGGTCACAGACCATGGTTATCCATATGCTGCGTTCAGCCAAAATTCCCTTTTTACAAAGTCGTCCAGCTTGGCTAGTCCTTGTGACAACCTTATTGGCTGCAGCCTTTGTGACCTTCCTTCCCTACAGTCCACTCGCAATCCTACTTCATCTAACTCCTTTAAAACCGATTTATTTCATCTTTTTACTTTTCATCATTATTTTGTATATGATTAGCGTGACAATTGTGAAAAAAATCTATATCAAGAAATATAAAGAATGGCTGTAAATTTCATTTTGTCAAGAAAAAAGTACGAAAATGACGAAAAAAGTCAAAAAAATTTAAAAATAGGTCGCAAGTCGGATGTTTTTTATGGTATAATAGACTAAACTGATAGTAACATGTAGCGAAAGGGGTAGGTACATGATTAAAATTTATACAGTCTCAAGTTGTACTAGCTGTAAAAAAGCAAAAACCTGGCTCAATGCCCACCAGTTAAGTTATAAAGAACAAAACCTTGGTAAAGAAGGAATTACAAGAGAAGAATTACTGGATATTCTAACCAAAACAGATAACGGAATAGCCAGCATCGTTTCGTCTAAAAATCGCTATGCCAAAGCCCTTGGTGTGGATATTGAAGATTTGAGTGTCAATGAAGTCCTCAATCTGATTATGGAAACACCGAGAATTTTAAAGAGCCCAATTCTTGTAGATGAAAAACGCCTGCAAGTTGGCTATAAGGAAGACGATATTCGTGCCTTCCTACCACGCTCTGTCCGTAATGTAGAAAATGCAGAAGCACGTTTGCGTGCAGCTCTATAAACATCAAGGCTGGGAGCAACTCCCAGTCTTATTTTAATTTCAAAAAGAAAGAAGAAAGAAATGAAAAAAATTGTTCTTGTTAGTCTAGCTTTCCTTTTTGTCCTGGTTGGTTGCGGACAGAAAAAAGAAACTGGACCAGCTACAAAAACAGAAAAAGATACGCTTCAGTCGGCATTGCCAGTTATTGAAAATGCTGAGAAGAATACAGTTGTCACCAAGACTTTGGTCTTGCCCAAGTCAGATGATGGTAGCCAGCAAACTCAAACCATTACTTACAAAGACAAGACTTTTTTGAGCTTAACGATTCAACAAAAACGTCCAGTTTCTGATGAGTTGAAGACTTATATCGACCAACATGGTGTGGAAGAAACTCAAAAAGCTCTCCTTGAGGCGGAGGAGAAGGATGAGTCCATCATAGAAGCTCGTAAATTAGCAGGATTTAAGCTTGAAACTAAACTATTGAGTGCAGCAGAACTTCAAACAACGACTAGTTTTGATTTTCAAGTTCTGGATGTCAAGAAGGCTTCTCAGTTAGAATATTTGAAGAACATTGGTTTAGAAAATCTCTTGAAGAATGAACCAAGCAAATATATTTCAGACAGATTGGCAAATGGCGCGACAGAACAATAGAAAATCCAAATAAATAGACTGCCTGAATTGTAGAACGTAAGGAATTATGCTATAATGGTACTATTCTAAGGAAAGAGGGTGTTAGAATGGGATTTACTGAAGAAACAGTACGTTTTAAATTGGACGATTCCAATAAAAAAGAAATTAGCGAAACTTTGACTGATGTCTATGCTTCGTTGAACGATAAGGGCTACAACCCAATTAACCAAATCGTAGGCTACGTATTGAGTGGAGACCCTGCCTATGTTCCTCGTTATAATAATGCACGAAATCAAATCCGTAAGTATGAGCGTGATGAAATCGTTGAGGAGTTGGTTCGCTACTACCTAAAAGGACAAGGAGTCGATCTGTAACCTATGAGAATTATGGGATTGGATGTCGGTTCAAAAACGGTAGGGGTGGCTATTAGCGATCCGCTTGGTTTTACAGCTCAAGGGCTTGAAATCATCCAAATCAATGAGGAGCAAGGCCAATTTGGTTTTGACCGCGTTAAAGAGTTGGTTGATACTTACAAGGTGGAACGATTTGTAGTGGGCTTGCCTAAAAACATGAACAATACAAGCGGACCGCGCGTGGAAGCTAGTCAAGCATATGGAGCAAAGCTAGAAGAGCTTTTTGGTTTACCAGTAGACTATCAAGATGAACGCTTGACAACAGTGGCTGCAGAGCGCATGTTGATTGAACAAGCAGATATCAGTCGCAATAAGCGCAAGAAAGTCATTGATAAGTTAGCAGCTCAGCTGATTTTACAAAATTATTTAGATAGAAAATTTTAATATAAAGGAGAGGCTATGTCACACGATCATAACCACGACCACGAAGAACGTGAACTAATCACACTAGTAGATGAGCAAGGAAATGAAACCTTGTTTGAAATCCTTTTGACGATTGACGGAAAAGAAGAATTTGGTAAAAACTATGTTCTTCTAGTACCAGTTAACGCAGAAGAAGACGAAGACGGACAAGTTGAAATTCAAGCTTACTCATTCATCGAAAACGAAGATGGAACAGAAGGCGAATTGCAACCAATCCCAGAAGACTCAGAAGACGAATGGAACATGATTGAAGAAGTCTTCAACAGCTTTATGGAGGAGTGATACAGTCTGGGAGACTGTATCAGCCCAACTCCCAGAAATTGGGAAGAGTTGGAACATCCAGTGGATGTTTTTAGCCCACGTTAACTTCATAGTAGCTAGTTATTAGCTAACCAGGTGAGAGGTCGGGACGAAAATCCTGGCCTCGTTTTGTTATCTACGGAATTTTGCTAGGTAATTGATTAGACTTTTGTCAAGGAGATGTGTATGTTTGAAGTAGAAGAATGGCTCCATAGTCGGATTGGTTTGAATTTTCGATCGGGTTTGGGCCGAATACAGCAAGCGGTGGATTTGTTAGGAAATCCTGAGCAGTCTTACCCTATTATCCACGTAACAGGGACTAATGGGAAAGGATCTACCATTGCTTTTATGAGGGAGTTATTTATGGGACATGGCAAAAAAGTTGCGACCTTTACCTCCCCTCATATCGTCTCTATCAATGATCGAATCTGCATTAACGGGCAACCAATAGCTGATGCAGACTTCATCCGTTTGGCTGAGCAGGTCAAGGAGATGGAAGAGGCGCTTCTGCAAACTCATGACCAGTTGTCCTTTTTTGAATTGCTGACCTTGATTGCTTTTCTCTACTTTAGGGAGCAAGCGGTGGATTTGGTTTTACTAGAAGTGGGAATTGGTGGCTTACTTGACACGACTAATGTGGTAACTGGAGAGCTGGCTGTCATCACCTCCATCGGGCTAGACCATCAGGAGACATTGGGTGATAGTCTAGAAGCAATTGCAGAGCAGAAAGCTGGTATTTTCAAGGCTGGTAAAAAGGCAGTGATTGCGAAATTGCCTCCAGAAGCTAGACTTGTCTGTCAGAAAAAAGCCGAATCTTTAGCTGTTGACCTTTATCAGGCAGGCCAGGAATTTTCAATGCTGAATGGCGATTTTTCAAGTTCTTTGGGAACTTTTTCGCAGTTGAACATAGGCTTAGAAGGAGTCTATCAGCAGGAAAATGCGGCCTTGGCGTTGCAAACTTTTCTTCTCTTTATGAGGGAAGAAAAGGAAGCTGTTGATGAGCAGGCTGTAAGACAGGCATTGGAGAATACCTGTTGGGCTGGCCGTTTGGAGCGTATTCGTCCTCAGATTTACTTGGACGGTGCCCATAACCTCCCTGCCTTGACTCGCTTGGTTGAGTTTATCAAAGAAAAAGAGCAAGGAGGTTATCGTCCTCAAATCCTCTTTGGAGCTTTGAAACGGAAGGATTATCAAGGAATGTTGGCTTATCTGACTGAAAATTTACCTCAGGTGGAACTCAAGGTGACTGGTTTTGACTATCAAAGTTCTTTAGATGAGACGGATGTAACAGGTTACGATATAGTTTCTTCTTACCGAGAATTTATCAGTAGTTTTGAAGAAAGAGCCGATACCAAGGACTTGTTATTCATTACAGGGTCTCTCTATTTTATCTCAGAAGTACGGAGCCACATACTGGGGCATGAGCAGATAAATTGACCTCTCTAGCAAGTCTTAGTCTCTTAGTAGCTTGTTCACAAAGAGTTCAACAGGTTCAACAACCAGCAGCTCAACCGCAAACACAACAAACTCAGCAATCACAACCTGCTGCTTCATCTTCTACAGAAAATAGCAACCAGGCTGCAACAAGTTCTTCACAAAATGCGCCTGAGGCTCAACCAACTAATATTGATGGGACTTATACCGGTCAGGACTAAGGAGACCGTATCACTTTAGTGGTAACTGGAACAACTGGTACCTAGACACAGGTTGAAACTGACGGGGAACAAGAAATCAAGCAGGTCAGCTTCGATGCAGTCAATCAACGCATTATTATTGGGGATGATGTCAAGATTTATGCAATCAATGGCAGTCAGATGATTATTGATGATATGGATAGAGAAGCGTTTGATCGCATCGTTTTATCAAAATAGACTAGGAGGAGACTGGAATTTTCGGTCTCTTTTGCTTTTGCTCAGAAAAATGATTATAAATACTTGCCTTCTATAGAATATCTGCGTTATACTAGTATCAATTACCTGTTTTTAGCATTCAAACTATCAAGGAGGGGATATGAAATATAGAAAATTTCAATTATTGATGTCCAAGTATGGCTTTAGTCTTTCGATTATGCTACTTGAACTTTTTCTTGTTTTTGGTCTCTTTCTCTATTTAGGGCGTATGGCCCCTATTCTTTGGGTTATTCTCTTAATCTTTATGAGTATGGCGACTATCGTAGCGATTGTCAATCGCTCCATGGCGCCTGAAAGCAAAGTGATGTGGTTAGTGGTAACTTTTGTTCCTGTTATTGGTCCTTTGCTCTATCTGATGTTTGGTGAAAGGCGATTGTCCAAAAAAGAAATCAAGCAGTTGGACAAACTTGGTTCTATGCATTTTCGGGAGGATAACAGTAAAGCTCTCCGCCAGAAATTGAAGGAAGAGGATAAGGCGGCTTACGGAGTTATCAAATCTTTGTTAAGTATGGATAGTAACGCCGATGTCTATGATCGAACAGACTCACAATTCTTTTCTTCAGGTGAAAGCATGTGGCAATATATGTTGGAAGACCTCAAGAAAGCTGAAAAGTTTATCTTTCTAGAGTATTATATTGTCGAAGAAGGTTTGATGTGGAATAGCATACTAGAAATACTAGAGCAAAAGGCAGCTCAAGGTGTAGAGGTCAAGATGCTCTATGATGATATCGGCTGTATGGCGACTTTGTCTGGAGACTATACTATTCAACTTCGTAGTCGAGGAATTGAAGCCCATAAGTTTAACAAGGTGATTCCTCGTTTGACGGTAGCTTACAACAATCGGGACCATCGTAAAATCCTTGTCATAGATGGTCAGATAGCTTATACAGGAGGTATTAACTTAGCTGATGAGTACATCAACCATGTAGAACGCTTTGGCTATTGGAAGGACAGTGGGATTCGCTTAGATGGCCCTGGTGTCAAGGCTCTCACCCGTCTCTTTTTGATGACTTGGTACATCAATCGTGGGGAAATCAGCGATTTTGACCAGTATCACTTGGAAAATCAGCCTTGTTCTGGCCAAGGGCTCTGCATTCCTTACGGTAGTGGACCCAAGCCCATCTTCCGTACTCAGGTAGGGAAAAAAGTCTATCAAAGTTTGATTAATCAGGCCACTGATTCAGTCTATATCACAACGCCCTATTTGATTATTGACTATGACTTAACAGAGAGTATTAAAAATGCGGCCATGAGGGGTGTTGATGTCCGCATTGTGACCCCTTTCATTCCGGATAAAAAATTGATCCAACTCATCACAAGAGGGGCCTATCCGGATTTGTTGTCAGCAGGAGTAAGGATTTTTGAGTATAGTCCAGGCTTTATCCACAGTAAACAAATCTTAGTGGATAAGGACTTTGCTGCAGTTGGAACCATTAACTTAGATTATAGAAGTTTGCTTCACCACTATGAAAATGCAGTCTTGCTATATAAAACAGAATCAATCGCTGAGATTCAAAAAGATTTTCAAGAGATTTTTTCAGCATCGCAAGAAATTTTCCCTCATACGATAAAAAATAGCTGGTATCAAAAGCTTGTAAAAGAAATCGCCCAGTTATTCGCCCCTATCTTATAAGAAATCTAGGACTGAGGACACAAACCAGTCCTATTTTTCTTGTCTTTTACGAGTAAGAAGATGTAGGAGGAAAGATGCTGACTCAGAAAGAATTGAACTATATCATGACATTTAAACAGACGCATTTACATCGATTTCGGGAAATTGAAACCTTTGTGAAACTATGCAAAAAATCACTCAAACAACCATCGCAAGCTGACAATCCTAGGACTTTTTGATATACTAAGACAGATAAATTGAATAGGAGAAACGATATGAGTGTGTATGGTAGAGTAGAAGAAGTTCATCAGGAGAATCGTGAACCTCTAGAATACCAAATCGAACAAGAATCGCATCATCGTGAATCAAGTCGTCTTCCTTTGGTGAAAATTTTACTATGGAGTACGCTTGTAACAGGGATAACTCTAGGAGTACCGCTATTACTCGATTTAATGAGTGCACAGGAAGTGCAGGATTTTTATGCAGGTTGGGCCCTTCATCAGACAGGTAAGATTTACAGCGACTATTATGGAAGTCAAGGTTTGCTTTATTATTTGCTGGCTTACGTGACTCAGGGCGGATTTTTCTTTGCCATTTTTGAGTGGTTAGCCTTGGTAGCCGGAGGATTTTTCCTCTTTAAATCGGCGGACACCTTGACAGAGCAAGGAGATCAAGCTGGACAACTGGTGACTATTTTTTACATGCTGGTTACAGGTCTTGCTTTTGGTGGAGGCTATGCGACTCTTTTAGCGCTTCCTTTCTTATTCGCGGCCTTTAGTTTAGTTGCGGCTTACCTAAGCAATCCAAGCTATGATAAGGGATTTGTACGGATTGGGCTGGCTTTGGCAGGAGGATTTTTCTTTGCTCCCTTGTCATCGCTCCTGTTTATTGCTGTAGTGAGTTTAGGCTTGTTGGTCTTTAACCTTGGGCATAGACGCTTTGCACATGGATTTTATCAGTTTCTTGCAGTGGCTTTAGGTTTTTCACTGGTCTTTTATCCAACTGCCTACTATAGTGTTGCAACAGGAAGTTTTGAGGATGCGATTAGTGGAATTTTGTATCCAATTCATTCCATTCGTTTGGTTTCTGTTTCGGCATTGTTAGAAAATGTTTTGTTTTATGGGTTGTTGGCTCTTGGCATGGGAGTTTTGGTTTTTGTCTTTTTAGGTCTCTTTCAATCTAAATCCTCTAAACTATATGTCATCTCAGTGCCTGCGAGTCTATTCCTGATTTTAGGTTTGGTAGTGATTTTCTTTACACAGGATCCCCTACATGCATCCCGTTTGATGCTCATTTTCCCTGTCTTTCTTCTGCTTTTGGTGTCCAATATCAAGGGGCAACAGAGCGGTCGTAGTGTTAGAAGAAGACGCAGAGAAGAACCTGTTAGTCTCTGGCATCGCTATACTAAAGGAAATCTTTACCTACCGATTTTAACTTTGTTATATCTTTTGGCTGTTCCTTTTTTGATGAGGTTTGTCCTTTATCCAGTACCTTATCAAGAACGTGAGCGTCTTGCTGATTTGGTGAAAGAGGAGACAAGTACGGAAGATGCTATCTATGCATGGGATGATACTGCAACTCTTTATCGTAAGAGTGAGCGCTTGTCGACATCGGCTATTTTGTCCCCGATGCACTATACAGCAACTGAGGAAAATCGGAATAAGCTACTCAATGACTTGAAAGAAAAACAACCCAAGGTGATTGTGGTGAATGATAAGGTAGCAGTCTGGTCTGAAGTGGAAACAATCTTGAAAGAAAATTACCAACCAGTAAAGACTGATTACTCAGAATTCAAAGTCTATAAAATTAAATAACTAAATCAATATCTTGTGTATTTTTAAAAATTTTAGGATTTTTAACACAAGATATTGATTTTTCTTTTTAGAGTGGTATAATACTTTTTAGAAAGAACATTTTAGAAAAGAGCATGCATATGATTGCACTAGAAGAAAAAATTACAATTTTGCCAACTCTCTTCGTCGAGAAACGAGATGGGAGACGTGTTGTATTTGATGTGGACAAGATTGACAAGGCTCTCCACAAGGCGGCAGACAAGGTTATGGATGTGACACCCTTGGTTGAAAAACGCCTAAATGCTCTGACCGAGCGAATTGTCACAGAAATTCATAGTCGCTTTCCACAGGGGGTTAAGATTTACGAAATTCAAAATATCGTAGAACATGAACTCCTTGAAGCCAAAGAATATGCGCTGGCTGAGGAGTATATTACTTATCGGACACAAAGGGATTTTGAGCGCTCAAAAGCGACAGATATCAACTTTAGTATCCATAAGCTTCTCAATAAAGATCAGGCAGTTGTCAATGAAAATGCTAATAAAGACAGCGATGTCTTTAATACCCAGCGTGATTTGACAGCAGGGATTGTTGGGAAATCAATCGGACTGCAAATGCTTCCTAAGCACGTAGCCAATGCCCATCAAAAAGGGGATATCCACTATCACGATTTGGACTACAGTCCCTATACACCTATGACCAACTGCTGTTTGATTGATTTCAAGGGTATGTTGGAAAATGGTTTTAAGATTGGAAATGCAGAGGTAGAAAGTCCCAAGTCTATCCAGACTGCGACAGCTCAGATTTCCCAAATTATTGCCAACGTTGCTTCTAGCCAGTACGGTGGCTGTTCAGCTGACCGTATCGATGAAGTTTTGGCGCCTTATGCAGAGAAGAACTATCAAAAACATCTAAAAGATGCAGAAGAATGGGTCTTGCCTGAAAAACGGGAAGATTATGCCTGGAAGAAAACGCAAAAAGACATCTACGATGCCATGCAATCACTCGAGTATGAAATCAATACTCTCTTTACTTCAAATGGACAAACACCTTTTACTTCTCTAGGCTTTGGTCTAGGAACTAGTCGTTTTGAACGGGAAATTCAAAAAGCTATCTTGAACATCCGAATCAAGGGACTTGGTTCAGAACACCGCACAGCTATCTTCCCTAAACTTATCTTCACGCTTAAAAGAGGACTCAACTTAGAAGAAGGGACACCCAACTACGACATCAAGCAGTTGGCTCTAGAGTGCGCAACCAAACGGATGTACCCAGATGTTTTGTCCTATGATAAGATTGTTGATTTGACAGGTTCTTTTAAAGTGCCTATGGGTTGTCGCTCCTTCCTCCAAGGCTGGAAAGATGAAAATGGTGTTGAAGTCAATTCAGGTCGCATGAACCTGGGTGTTGTGACGGTTAACCTACCTCGTATTGCTCTCGAGTCTGAAGGTGATATGAATAAGTTCTGGGAAATCTTCAACGAGCGAATGAATATCGCAGAAGATGCTCTTGTTTATCGTGTCGAACGCACTAAAGAGGCGACGCCAGCCAATGCTCCTATCCTCTACCAGTACGGTGCTTTTGGCCATCGTCTAGGTAAAGAAGAAAGTGTTGACCAGCTCTTTAAGAATCGTCGGGCGACAGTTTCGCTGGGCTATATCGGCTTGTATGAAGTGGCTACCGTCTTCTTTGGAAATAGCTGGGAACACAATCCAGAAGCCAAGGAATTCACGCTGGATATCATTCGTGATATGAAACGCCGTGTAGAAGAGTGGTCAGACCAATATGGCTACCATTTCTCTATCTACTCAACACCGTCCGAAAGCTTGACAGACCGTTTCTGTCGACTAGATACAGACAAGTTCGGCTCTATTCCTGATATCACAGATAAGGAATACTACACCAACTCTTTCCACTACGATGTTCGTAAAAATCCAACACCGTTTGAAAAATTGGACTTTGAGAAAGTCTATCCAGAAGCAGGTGCGTCAGGTGGTTTTATCCACTATTGTGAGTATCCAGTTCTTCAGCAAAATCCAAAGGCCTTGGAAGCTGTCTGGGACTATGCCTATGACCGTGTCGGCTATCTAGGGACCAATACACCCATCGACCGTTGCTACAAGTGTGACTTTGAAGGGGATTTTGAACCAACTGAGAGAGGGTTTGCTTGTCCAAACTGTGGCAATAGCGACCCTAAAACAGTAGACGTTGTTAAACGGACTTGTGGCTACTTAGGCAATCCTCAAGCGAGACCTATGGTCAATGGACGTCACAAGGAAATCGCTGCGCGTGTCAAACACATGAATGGTTCAACGATTAAAATAGCTGGCCATCAAGTAACAAATTAGAAAGAAATGAAATGGGAAAATATCAATTAGATGATAAGGGGCGTGCACAAGTGACCCGTTATCACGAGAAACACTCTAAAGGTGGAGCTGGTAAAAAAGAACGCTTGCTCAACCTCAAAGAACAATTTTTAAACAAGAATAAGAAAAAAAGTGATACTCAATGAAAATCAAAGAGCAAACTAGGAAGCTAGCCGCAGGTTGCTCAAAACACTGTTTTGAGGTTGTGGATAGAACTGACGAAGTCAGTAACCGTACTACGGTAAGGCGACGCTGACGTGGTTTGAATTTGATTTTCGAAGAGTATGAGAGTCAGCTCTCACTTTTCTCATAGTGGGAGGTAATGATGGAATTACGCAGACCGACAATAGTAGATAGAGAAGCTGTTTTAGACATGATGGCAGAGTTTGAAAAGATCCAATCAGCCCATGATGGAGGATTTTGGGATACAGAGAACTTTGTGTATGAAGAGTGGTTGGAAACAAATATGCAAAAAGAAATGGGAATAAACTTGCCTGAAAATCGTGTTCCTTCTATTCAATTTGTATCATTTGATGATGTAGGTCGTGCTCTAGGATTTTTGAATCTGCGATTGAGACTGAATGAGGGGTTACTGAATTATGCTGGCCACATTGGCTACTCCATTCGTCCATCAGAAAGAGGTAAGGGTTATGCTAAGGAAACTCTCCGTCAGGGCTTGCAAGTTGCTAAGGAAAAGAACATCAAGAAAGCTCTTGTAACCTGTAGCGTGAATAATCCTGCTAGTAGAGCAGTCATTCTAGCAAATGGAGGTCTTATTGAGGATGTTCGTAATGGAGTCGAGCGTTATTGGATAGAGGTAGCGAATGAATAATCCAAAACCACAAGAATGGAAAAGCGAGGAACTCAGTCAAGGGCGTATCATCGACTACAAAGCCTTTAACTTTGTAGATGGAGAAGGCGTGCGTAACTCTCTCTATGTATCAGGCTGTATGTTTCACTGCGAGGGATGTTATAATGTTGCCACTTGGTCTTTCAATGCTGGCATTCCCTATACAGCAGAATTAGAAGAACAAATCATGGCAGACCTTGCCCAACCCTATGTTCAAGGCTTGACCTTATTAGGAGGAGAACCCTTCCTTAATACAGGAATCCTTTTGCCACTTGTTAAACGTATCCGGAAGGAATTGCCAAACAAAGACATCTGGTCCTGGACGGGCTATACATGGGAAGAAATGATGTTGGAAACTCCAGATAAACTGGAACTCTTATCATTGATTGACATTCTTGTCGATGGACGATACGATCGAACTAAGAGAAATCTCATGCTCCAGTTTCGAGGTTCGTCCAATCAACGCATCATCGATGTGCAAAAATCGCTCCAAAGTGGGCAAGTAGTGATTTGGGACAAGCTTAATGACGGGAAAGAAAGCTATGAACAGGTGAAGAGAGAGTAACTTTCTTCTATCAAAACACTTAAATAAATGACCTGTCAAAAAAGAAAACATTTTCATGTTAAAAATTTTAAA
>CAUQXM010000034.1:0-17504 GCA_963522215.1 uncultured Streptococcus sp.
AGAAATTAACATTTCACTGCGTCAGTGGCAGAGACCTCCTTACAGTCGGATTGCCCCACGCTCAGCACTAGAGTGCCTGAGCTAGACGCAGTACTAACTCGTCTTGCTTCGTCTAATCGACGAGGCAGACTCGTGTCGCAAGTCATTTATAGAAAAAGGAGTAAATAATGTCTAAAAAATTGACTTTCCAGGAAATTATCCTTACTTTGCAACAATTTTGGAATGATCAAGGTTGTATGCTTATGCAGGCTTATGATAATGAAAAAGGTGCGGGGACAATGAGTCCTTACACTTTCCTTCGCGCTATCGGACCTGAGCCATGGAATGCGGCTTATGTAGAGCCATCACGTCGTCCTGCTGACGGTCGTTACGGGGAAAACCCTAACCGTCTTTACCAACACCATCAATTGCAGGTGGTCATGAAGCCTTCTCCATCAAATATCCAAGAACTTTACCTTGAGTCTTTGGAAAAATTGGGTATCAATCCTTTGGAACACGATATTCGTTTTGTTGAGGACAACTGGGAAAATCCATCTACTGGTTCAGCTGGTCTTGGATGGGAAGTTTGGCTTGATGGGATGGAAATTACTCAGTTCACTTATTTCCAACAGGTTGGTGGATTAGCAACTGGCCCTGTTACCGCTGAGGTAACTTATGGTTTAGAACGTTTGGCTTCTTACATTCAAGAAGTAGACTCTGTCTATGATATCGAGTGGGCGGATGGTGTAAAATACGGAGAAATCTTCATCCAGCCTGAGTATGAGCATTCAAAATATTCATTTGAAATTTCGGATCAAGAAATGTTGCTTGAAAACTTTGATAAGTTTGAAAAAGAAGCTGGTCGTGCCTTGGAAGAAGGCTTGGTTCACCCTGCCTATGACTATGTTCTCAAGTGTTCACACACCTTTAATCTGCTGGATGCGCGTGGTGCCGTATCTGTAACAGAGCGCGCAGGCTATATCGCACGTATTCGTAACTTAGCCCGTGTCGTAGCCAAAACCTTTGTCGCAGAACGAAAACGCCTAGGCTACCCACTTTTGGATGAAGAAACAAGAGCTAAACTCTTAGCAGAAGACGCGGAATAAAGAAAGTGACAAATTACGAAAATGGGCGAACAGTGTGAGCCCTGAACCAGTTGCCGCAGTGATGAAGGTATCCTTAGTGAAACTAAGGATACTAGGCAAAATTGGAGACTTTTGGCTCCAATTTTAGCAATGAAACAACGAAGTTGGTTGCTTGCGTGCCAATCACATAAGGCAAACTGGAAAATAAAAAGATATTTTTCGGAGAAAAAACATGACAAAAAACTTATTAGTAGAACTCGGTCTTGAAGAATTACCAGCCTATGTTGTAACACCAAGTGAAAAACAACTAGGCGAAAAAATGGCAGCCTTCCTCAAGGAAAACCGCCTGTCTTTTGAAGCCATTCAAACCTTCTCAACACCACGTCGTTTGGCTGTTCGTGTGACTGGTCTTGCAGACAAACAGTCTGATTTGACAGAAGATTTTAAGGGTCCAGCAAAGAAAATTGCCTTGGATAGTGATGGAAACTTCACCAAAGCAGCTCAAGGATTTGTCCGTGGAAAAGGCTTGACGGTTGAAGATATCGAATTCCGTGAAATCAAGGGTGAAGAATATGTCTATGTCACTAAGGAAGAAGTTGGTCAAGCAGTTGAAGCAATTGTTCCTGGTGTTGTAGATGTCTTGAAGTCATTGACTTTCCCTGTCAGCATGCACTGGGCTGGAAATAGTTTTGAATACATTCGTCCTGTTCACACTTTAACAGTTCTTTTAGATGAAGAAGAGTTTGATTTGGATTTCCTTGATATCAAGGGAGGTCGTGTCAGTCGTGGCCATCGTTTCTTGGGGAAAGAAACTAAAATTCAGTCAGCATTGAGCTATGAAGAAGATCTTCGTGCACAGTTTGTAATCGCAGACCCACGTGAACGTGAGCAAATGATTGTTGACCAAATCAAAGCAATCGAAGCTGAACAGGGTGTACGCATCGAAATTGATGCTGATTTGCTTAATGAAGTCTTGAACTTGGTTGAATACCCAACTGCCTTTATGGGAAGTTTTGATGCCAAATACCTTGAAGTTCCAGAAGAAGTTTTGGTGACTTCAATGAAAGAACACCAACGTTACTTTGTTGTTCGCGATCAAGATGGCAACCTCTTGCCAAACTTCATTTCTGTCCGTAACGGAAACGCAGAGCATTTGGAAAATGTCATCAAAGGAAATGAAAAAGTCTTGGTAGCCCGCTTGGAAGACGGAGAATTCTTCTGGCGTGAAGACCAAAAATTAGTTATTTCAGATCTTGTTGAAAAATTAAACAATGTAACCTTCCATGAGAAGATTGGTTCCCTTCGTGAACATATGATTCGTACAGGCCAGATTGCTATTCTCTTGGCAGAAAAGGCTGGTTTGTCAGCGGATGAAACGATTGACCTAGCCCGTGCAGCTGCTATTTACAAGTTTGACTTGTTGACAGGAATGGTTGGTGAATTTGATGAACTCCAAGGAATTATGGGTGAGAAATATGCCCTTCTTGCTGGTGAAACTCCAGCGGTGGCAGCTGCTATTCGTGAACACTACATGCCTACATCAGCCGAAGGCGAACTTCCAAAGAGCAAAGTCGGCGCAGTGCTTGCCATTGCAGACAAATTGGACACTATTTTGAGTTTCTTCTCAGTAGGTTTGATTCCATCAGGTTCTAATGACCCTTATGCCCTTCGTCGTGCGACGCAAGGTGTGGTTCGTATCTTGGATGCCTTTGGTTGGCACATTGCTATGGATGAGTTGATTGATAGCCTTTATGCTTTAACATTTGACAGCTTGACTTATGAAAATAAAGCAGAGGTTATGGATTTTATCAAGGCTCGTGTTGATAAGATGATGGGTTCTACTCCAAAAGATATCAAGGAAGCAGTTCTTGCAGGTTCAAACTTTGTTGTGGCAGAGATGTTGGAAGTAGCAAGTACTCTCGTAGAAGCAAGCAAGGAAGAAGACTTCAAACCTTCTGTTGAATCACTTTCTCGTGCCTTTAACTTGGCTGAGAAGGCAGAAGGGTGTGCTTCAGTTGATTCAGCACTTTTTGAGAATGAAGAAGAGAAAGCCTTGGCAGAAGCAGTAGAATCACTTGTTTTGTCAGGGACTGCAAGTCAACAATTGAACCAACTCTTTGCGCTTAGCCCAATTATTGATGCTTTCTTTGAAAATACCATGGTAATGACTGAAGACGAGGCAGTCCGTCAAAATCGTTTGGCTATCTTGTCTCATTTAACTCAAAAAGCAGCTAAACTTGCACGTTTTAACCAAATTAATACCAAATAAAATCTGTTAAACGGAGTTTATCTTATCATAAAGGAGAAGAAATGGATCCGAAAAAAATTGATCGTATTAACGAGCTTGCCAAAAAGAAAAAAACAGAAGGCCTGACCTCAGAAGAAAAAGTAGAACAAGCCAAACTACGTGAGGAGTACATCGAAGGTTATCGTCGCACTGTTCGTCACCACATCGAAGGGATCAAAATTGTTGACGAAGAAGGAAACGATGTTACACCAGAAAAACTACGCCAAGTACAACGTGAAAAAGGTTTACATGGCCGTAGTCTCGATGATCCAAATTCATAATAAATATTCTTTCTTTTAATAAGGATAGATAAAATAATAACCAAAAGACTAGCAGTTTTTGTCTGCTAGTCTTTTTTCGCTAAAAAAGGAACCAATATGGTTCCCAAAACTATTATTAGTTACTTGCGCCAGATGTAGCGTCTGCGCCACCACCGTGGCCTCCAGCATCACCTGAATCTGAAGCTCCAGATGTGGCATCTGCACTGCCATGTCCTCCAGCAGGAGCTGCAGCATTTCCACCGACTAGACGTTGACCAGTCGTATTGAGGTACCAGTCAAGCCATGGTTGGAAATTAAAGATAATCTCATTGATTCCAGCATATGAACCATCTGGGTAATACATTGCTTGGTAATTATGGGTATTAATAACGCCTTCTGGTGTTCCTGGTACAATTGTACGGACATATTCTTGGTCCCCATTACGCAATACGCCGACAACCCATTCAACGTTTTTCATTCTAGAGTCTGGCAATGAACCGTGTACAGTTCCTAAACGGTTTCCTGATTGAGCACGTACACGTTTACCAAACATTGTATTTGGATCTTGGTGTGCGTTATTAAAGTACAAGAATTGGTTATTATCATCTGCAAATGTCAATTCAAACGGCATTGCCTTCAAGAACATGTCAATTTGGTTAACTGTCAAGATACCGTGGTCTAATTTAACGTAAGTATCTCCAGAAACAGCTCCAACAAGTTCAGCAGCTTTTTCTACCCATTCAGGATCATCTGGGTCAACACCTTGAATGGTAGTTGCAATTGAATTTGTACAATATAAATCTTCTGGTGCAATTGGTTTTGGTTTTTTCAATTTTGAAACGACTCCCACATATTTTACAAAGTTGTCTAAACATGTTTCAAGGAAATTAATAGTTCCTTCATTTGTGATATTTCCATCAACATCAAAAGCCTCTTTAGCTTTACCAAGAAGGAATTCATTTCCTGGAAGTGTGTAGGCATTGACACCTGGGGCGTCAAGAATCTTACGAAGGTGAACTTGGGCACGAGAAGTACCTTGGTCGTAGTAAGAAGCACCTACAATCATGACTGGCTTGTTTTCAAATGGATGAACTTCGTATGAAAGCCATTCAAGAACAGATTTTAGGGAAGCTGAGATTGTGTGGTTGTGCTCAGGAGTAGCGATGATAACACCATCAGCACGAGTAATTTTGTTATATAAATAACGTAATTGGAAACTTTCATCCCATTTTTCGTCTTGGTTAAACATTGGAACTTCGTCAATTTCAAGAACTTCTAATTCAAATTTAAGTTTGAAGTGACGACGGATAAATTCCAAGAGTTTACGGTTATATGATTGATCGTAGTTTGATCCTACAAGTCCAACAAATTTCATTCTTTTTGGTCTCCTATCTTACAAATTTTCCCAGTCAAAGTCTTCAGCATCCTTGCGAAGTAAGGCTTGTGCGTTGCGCAATTTTTCTGTAATTTTTACAAAGATACGGAAGTCGTCAAAAGTGGCATCCAGTTTTTTAATAACATCAAGATCTACTAAATCTCCACTTGGATTAAAGGCTTGAAGAGAATGTGAAAGCAAGAATTCATCTGGAAGGACACTTGCCTTAATTTCTGGAGCATTCAAGATTTGGCGAAGTTGCATTTGAGCACGTGATGAACCAAGTGTACCGTAAGAAGCACCAGTAATCATGATTGGTTTGTTCAAAAGTGGGTAAATACCGTATGACAACCAAGCAAGAGCGCTCATCAAAACAGCTGGGATAGAGTGGTCATACTCAGGAGTACCGATAATAACGCCATCTGCCTCTTCAATTTTAGCAGCAATTTCTAAAATTTCAGCAGGTACTTGCTTGTCAGCTGGTTTATTGAAGACAGGAATGTCTTTAATTTCAACAAGTTCAATTTCAGCTTTTTCAGCAAAGTGTTTTTGCATGTATTGAAGCAATTGGCGGTTTGTAGAACGTTTTGAATTTGTTCCAACAATAGCAATAAGTTTTAACATGAGATTTCCTTTCTCTTTTTACATAATACGATTTTAAAACTCCATTGAAACATCCATTTCTATAGAGTAGGAATTCCTGAAGAACAGCTTAGGTGACCTTCCTTATCGATGAGGATAGCTTCGATGCCCTCTAAACTTTCGACTTGCCAGAGGATAGAAGCCGGTCTTTCTCCAAAAAGACGAGTTGTCCATATTTCACCATCAACGGATTTATCAGAGATGATGGTGAGACTCGCTAGTTCCGTTTCAACAGGATATCCTGTTTGACTGTCAAAAATATGATGATAATCTTTTCCATCGATAGTCAGGTGACGTTCATAAATGCCTGAAGTCACGACAGATTGATTGACAGCAGGGATGGTCATTAAGTGATTTCCCCTCGGATTGGCTGGGTCTTGAATCCCGATTTGCCAAGGCTGATTTCCTCTTGCCTGATTTTTTCCAATAGTCAGGATATTCCCTCCCAGATTGATCAAGGCAGATGTCACTCCCTCTTCTCTAAGAAATTGGGCAACTTTATCCGCACTATAACCCTTGGCTAAACAACCAAGATCGATCTTCATTCCTTTTTGTTTTAAAAACACAGTGGAAGTGGAAGAATCTAACTCGATATAATGAGGATTGATTAAAGGTAGCACCGATTCAATTTCTTGAGGTTGGGCAACTTTGGCGTCTGAAAAACCGATACGCCAGGTTTGAATTAAGGGACCAATGCTGATATTGAGATGGCTAGAGGGCGCTAGGCTATGCTCTAAACCAAGTGAAATCAGTTCAAACAGGTCTGGATGAACCTTGACAGGAGCTATTCCAGCTTGATAATTGATTTCCATCAACTCAGATTCTTGGCTATTGGCGTTGAAGCGGTATTCGAGCTCTTTGAGCAAATCAAAGGATTTTTGGAGCAAGATATCTGCTCGCTCATCCACTAATGAAATAGTGATAGTGGTTCCCATTAGCCGTTCGGAATGTGAACTAAGAGGCAAGCTACCAACTCCTTTCTCTTATGAAAAGAAGGCTGAAATATAGTAAATTTATATTAAATTTAACCCCTTACATTTTCTTTCCATGATACTAGCATACCATAAAGTCAGCGTTTTCACAAATAAAATTTGTAAAGTTGTCAAGAAATATGCTCAGAAAATATAAAGAGTAATTGTAAGAAAGGCTGATAAAATACAGATTATTTACACTTTTTTACAAAAAAATCGGGAAAATTAGCTAAACTCTTGTAAACGCTAACAGTAAATGTTATACTAGAAGAGTAAATTTTAAATTAAAGGTAGGAATTTTTCTATGAGTAAAATCGTTGTAGTTGGTGCTAACCACGCTGGTACAGCATGTATTAATACTATGTTGGATAATTTTGGTAATGAGAACGAAATTGTTGTATTCGACCAAAACTCTAACATCTCTTTCCTAGGATGTGGAATGGCCCTTTGGATCGGTGAACAAATTGACGGTGCTGAAGGCTTGTTCTATTCTGATAAAGAAAAATTGGAAGCTAAGGGTGCTAAGGTTTACATGAATTCACCAGTTCTTTCAATCGACTATGATAACAAAGTAGTTACAGCTGAAGTTGAAGGAAAAGAACACAAAGAATCATACGAGAAATTGATTTTTGCTACGGGTTCTACACCAATCTTGCCACCAATCGAAGGTGTTGAAATTGTTAAAGGAAACCGCGAATTTAAAGCAACTCTTGAAAACGTACAATTCGTGAAATTGTACCAAAATGCTGAAGAAGTTATCAATAAACTTGCTGACAAGAGCCAACACCTCGACCGTATTGCCGTTGTTGGTGGTGGTTACATCGGTGTTGAACTTGCTGAAGCCTTTGAGCGTCTTGGAAAAGAAGTTGTCCTTGTTGATATCGTTGATACTGTTTTGAACGGTTACTATGACAAAGACTTCACACAAATGATGGCGAAGAACTTGGAAGACCACAACATTCGCTTGGCTCTTGGTCAAACTGTTAAAGCAATCGAGGGTGACGGTAAAGTTGAACGCTTGATTACTGATAAAGAAACTTTCGATGTGGATATGGTTATCCTTGCAGTTGGTTTCCGTCCAAATACTGCTCTTGCTGATGGTAAGATTGAACTCTTCCGTAACGGTGCTTTCCTTGTAAACAAGAAACAAGAAACTTCACTTCCTGGTGTATTTGCTGTTGGAGACTGTGCGACTGTTTATGACAACGCTCGTAAAGATACAAGCTACATCGCACTTGCTTCAAACGCAGTTCGTACTGGTATTGTTGGTGCTTACAATGCTTGTGGACATGAATTGGAAGGAATCGGTGTTCAAGGTTCAAACGGTATCTCAATCTACGGTCTTCACATGGTTTCAACTGGTTTGACTCTTGAAAAAGCTAAAGCTGCTGGTTACAACGCAACTGAAACAGGATTTAACGATCTTCAAAAACCAGAATTCATGAAACATGATAACCATGAAGTAGCCATCAAGATTGTCTTTGACAAAGATAGTCGTGAAATTCTTGGTGCACAAATGGTTTCACATGACCCTGCGATTAGTATGGGAATTCACATGTTCTCACTTGCTATTCAAGAGCATGTAACAATTGAAAAATTGGCTTTGACTGACCTATTCTTCTTGCCACACTTTAATAAACCATACAACTACATTACAATGGCTGCCCTTACAGCTGAAAAATAAAATTTGCTGAACTATCTGGCCTTAAGCTAAGGTCAGATGGTTTTTTCATCATTCTGTACCCATACAATTATGATTTTTTTATCTTGTGATTCATTCTAATCTAACTTAAAATGAAATGGTAGCTACCAATATAAATAATGAGGATAAAATAAATGACTGAAAATCGTTATGAACTAAATAAAAACTTGGCACAGATGCTCAAAGGTGGGGTTATCATGGACGTTCAGAACCCTGAACAGGCCCGTATCGCAGAGGCTGCTGGTGCGGCAGCTGTTATGGCCTTGGAGCGGATTCCAGCTGATATTCGTGCAGCTGGTGGGGTTTCCCGTATGAGTGATCCAAAGATGATTAAGGAAATCCAAGAAGCGGTTAGCATTCCAGTGATGGCCAAGGTCAGAATCGGGCATTTTGTTGAAGCTCAGATTTTAGAGGCTATTGAGATTGACTATATCGATGAGAGTGAAGTTTTATCTCCAGCTGACGACCGTTTCCATGTGGACAAGAAAGAATTCCAAGTTCCTTTTGTCTGTGGAGCTAAGGACTTGGGTGAAGCCTTGCGTCGTATCGCTGAAGGTGCTTCTATGATTCGTACAAAAGGAGAACCGGGGACAGGAGATATCGTCCAAGCTGTTCGTCATATGCGTATGATGAATCAGGAAATTCGCCGCATTCAAAACTTACGAGAGGACGAACTTTATGTTGCTGCTAAGGACTTGCAGGTACCTGTAGAATTGGTTCAATACGTCCATGAACATGGAAAATTGCCTGTTGTAAACTTTGCAGCTGGAGGCGTTGCAACGCCAGCAGATGCTGCGCTGATGATGCAATTAGGGGCAGAGGGTGTCTTTGTCGGTTCAGGTATTTTCAAGTCAGGAGATCCTGTTAAACGAGCGAGTGCCATTGTTAAGGCTGTGACTAACTTCCGTAATCCTCAAATTCTAGCTCAAATCTCTGAAGATCTAGGAGAAGCTATGGTTGGTATTAATGAAAATGAAATTCAAATTCTCATGGCAGAGCGAGGAAAATAGATGAAAATCGGAATATTGGCCTTGCAAGGTGCCTTTGCAGAACATGCAAAAGTACTAGCTCAATTAGGTGTCGAGAGTGTTGAAATCAGAAATTTAGAGGATTTTCAGCAAAATCAGAGTGACTTGTCGGGTTTGATATTACCTGGAGGAGAGTCTACAACCATGGGCAAGCTCTTACGAGACCAAAACATGCTGATTCCCATTCGAGAAGCCATACTTTCTGAACTTCCCGTTTTTGGTACTTGCGCAGGCTTGATTCTCTTAGCTAAAGAAATTTCTTCTCAGAAAGAAAGTCATCTTGGAACCATGGATATGGTGGTCGAGCGCAATGCCTATGGGCGCCAATTAGGAAGTTTCTACACGGAAGCAGAATGTAAGGGAGTCGGTCAGATTCCAATGACCTTTATTCGTGGTCCAATTATCAGTAGTGTTGGAGAAGATGTAGAAATTTTAGCAACAGTTGATAATCAAATCGTTGCAGCCCAAGAAAAAAATATGCTGGTAACTTCTTTTCATCCAGAATTGACTGATGATGTCCGCTTGCACCAGTACTTTATCAATATGTGTAAAGAAAAAAGTTGAGACTGAGTTTCTCAACTTTTTTACATGTAATAAACAATGGCGATGTATTGGAGGGCGGACGCAGCTAGGATAAAGAGATGCCAAATCATGTGGAAATAAGGTTTTTTCTTGGCGTAAAATCCAGCCCCAACTGTATAACAAAGTCCGCCAGTTACCATGAGACTCCAGAAAATTGGAGTTGTTTGACTGATAATGGCAGGAATGATAGCCAGAACCAACCAGCCCATAATCAGGTAAAGAGCAAGGCTAAATTTCTCATTGACTTTTTTAGCAAAGATTTTATAGAGAATACCAAAGATGGTCGTTCCCCACTGAATGGCAATGATCAGATAGCCAAACCAGTTATTCATCAAAGTCAATACGACCGGCGTGTAAGAACCTGCGATAGCCACATAAATCATAGAATGATCAATGATTCTCAAGACGTATTTGTGGGTTGAACCATAGGCCATAGAGTGGTAAATGGTGGATGAGAGGAACATGAGAAAAAGACTGATGACGAAAATGGATACACCTATAGATGATAAAAATCCGTGAGCTTCATAACTATAGGTGGATGAAATGGGGAGTAAGATGAGCATGATGACTGCACCTACGGCATGGGTCACGCTATTAGCAATCTCCTCTCCAAAACTGAGTTGTTTGCTGAGTTTAAGACTAGTGTTCATTGGCTTACCTCCTCTTGAGTATGATGGATTAAGGCTAGAGTTTGATGATAGAGTTTAACGGTTTGGCAGCTGGTTTGGATAATGGGGTTAGCTGGATCAATTCCTTGGTTCATGTAGTTTACAAAAGCATCGTAGAGTTGGTCTGAACTTGCTTGAGTTTGTAGAGTATTAAGTGTATGTGCTATTTCTTGAATAGAGAATACCGACTTGAGGGTTGTGATAGCAATCAGACGGGCAATTTGTTGGCGTTGGTATTTTTTCTTGTCAGGCTTTGTCAGGTAACCATGTTTGACATAATTGTTGACCATGGATGCTGTCAGGCCCTTGTCTTTATCAGTAGAGATAGGGGCGCAGACCTGATTGACATAGAGTAAAACCTGGTCCAGATAGAGGTCGATATTTGGAATTTCTGCCCATTTTGGGTAGGAAAAGGTGGTTTTCATTTCCGACTCCTTTTTATCTAGTTTTAATAACTAGATTATAAAATAACAAAAATAAAAAGTCAAGTTTTAACTGCTTGTGAAAAGGCTTAAATTATGCTATGATGGGAGAAACTAGTCAGAAAAGAGGAGAAAAGATGGAGATTCGTTTAGCTTTTCCAAATGAAGTAGATGCCATCATGCAGGTGATGGAAGATGCTAAAAAATGTTTAGCAGATGCTGGTAGTGACCAGTGGCAAAATGGTTATCCAAATGCTGATATTATTATTGAGGATATTATCTCAGGTCAAGCCTACGTAGCCTTGGAAGAGGGAGAACTACTAGCCTATGCTGCTGTGACCAAGAGTCCAGAGGCAGCCTATGAAGCCATTTATGAAGGAAAATGGCAAGCTGGAGAGTCAGAGTACCTAGTCTTTCACCGTATTGCTGTGGCAGCAGATGTGCAGGGACAGGGAGTTGCTCAAACCTTTTTAGAGGGTTTAATTGAAGGTTTTGACTATCTAGATTTTCGCTCAGATACGCATGCTGAAAACAAGGCTATGCAACATATTTTTGAAAAACTCGGATTTAAACAGGTTGGTAAGGTTCCAGTTGATGGCGAACGCTTGGCCTATCAAAAATTGAAGAAATAATGCAAAAGAAGTACGCAAAAATGCTCTACTCTTCGCCTATTGGTTGCCTTTCTCTTGTATCTGATGACCAGTATTTGTATGGAATTTGGGTGCAGGAGCAGAAGCATTTTGAGAGGGGACTAGGAGATGAGACGATAGAAGCGGTTGTTAGTCATCCCATTTTAGACCCAGTTATTACTTGCTTAGATGCTTACTTTAAAGGCAAGTCTCAGGATTTATCCAACTTGCCCTTGGCTCCAATCGGAACGGATTTTGAAAAGAGAGTTTGGTCCTATTTACAGGGAATTCCTTATGGTCAGACAGTAACCTATGGACAAATCGCACAAGATTTGCAAGTGCCTTCTGCTCAAGCAATTGGTGGAGCAGTGGGGCGCAATCCTTGGTCTATCCTAGTACCTTGTCATCGTGTGCTAGGAGCAGGCAAGCGTCTGACAGGTTATGCTGCAGGAGTGGAAAAGAAAACTTGGCTCTTGGAGCATGAAGGCGCAGATTTTAAAGATATAAAATAGAAAGTGAAAGACATGTTAGAATTTATCGAATACCCAAAATGTTCAACTTGTAAAAAAGCAAAACAAGAATTAAACCAACTCGGTGTGGACTACACAGCCGTTCATATCGTCGAAGAAACACCTAGCCAAGAAGTCATTTTAAACTGGCTAGAAACCTCGGGTTTTGTGTTGAAGCAATTTTTCAACACCAGTGGAATCAAATACCGTGAATTGGGGCTGAAAGATAAGGTAGGAAGTCTGTCAAACCAAGAAGCAGCTGAGTTGCTATCAAGTGACGGTATGTTGTTAAAACGACCCATTTTAGTAGAAAATGGAACTGTTAAGCAAATCGGTTATCGAAAACCTTATGAGGAATTGGGATTGAAATAGTTTTTATCTATCTCTTTGATAGATAAAATATATAACCTCCCTGTTTCAAAGTATGATAAACTAGTAGGTAGACAAAGTCTGTATCTGACCGTAGCAAATAATTTCATTGACGGCAGAAGTATGGTAGAATGAATCATTATCAGGAGAGGATGTTTTTATGAATGTTACAACGATTTTAGCATCAGATTGGTACCAAAACTTGATGCAATTGATTCCGGATGGCAAGCTTTTTAGCTTGCGTTCGGTCTTTGATGGAATTCCGAGAATTGTCCAACAACTTCCAACAACGATTATGTTGACAATTGGTGGTGCCCTTTTTGGCTTGGTTTTGGCGCTTCTTTTTGCCATTGTGAAAATTAATCGTGTCAAGATTTTATATCCCTTGCAGGCTTTCTTTGTTAGTTTCTTAAAGGGGACACCGATTTTGGTGCAACTCATGCTAACCTATTACGGAATTCCTTTGGCTTTGAAAGCCCTCAATCAGCAATGGGGAACTGGTCTCAATATTAATGCTATTCCAGCAGCAGCTTTTGCGATTGTTGCTTTTGCTTTTAATGAGGCGGCTTATGCTAGTGAAACCATTCGTGCAGCGATTCTCTCAGTCAATCCTGGTGAGATTGAGGCGGCACGCAGTCTGGGTATGACCCGAGCACAAGTTTATCGTCGCGTGATTATTCCAAATGCGGCCGTTGTGGCGACTCCAACCTTGATCAATTCTCTAATCGGATTGACCAAGGGAACATCTTTAGCTTTTAGTGCGGGTGTTGTGGAAGTCTTCGCCCAAGCTCAGATTTTGGGTGGAGCCGATTATCGCTATTTTGAGCGATTCATCTCCGTTGCCCTTGTTTATTGGGTAGTCAATATCGGAATTGAAAGTCTCGGTCGCTTCATCGAGAGAAAAATGGCTATTTCTGCACCTGATACAGTGCAAACAGATGTGAAAGGAGACCTTCGTTAATGATTAAGATTTCGAATTTAAGCAAATCCTTTTCAGGACAGACTGTCTTGGATCATCTGAACTTGGATATTCAAAAAGGGGAAGTTGTAGCCTTGATTGGTTCTTCAGGAGCTGGAAAATCAACCTTTCTTCGCAGTCTCAATTATCTTGAAACACCTGACAGTGGCTCTATTCAGATTGATGATTTCTCAGTTGATTTTTCTAAAATCACTCAAGAAGAAATCCTTGCCCTACGCCGTAAGCTGTCTATGGTTTTCCAACAGTTTAATTTGTTTGAACGCCGCACAGCACTTGATAATGTGAAAGAAGGCTTGGTTGTTGTCAAGAAATTATCTGACCAAGAAGCGACTAAGATTGCCAAGGAAGAGTTGGCTAAGGTTGGGCTTTCTGACCGTGAAAACCATTACCCTCGTCATTTATCAGGTGGACAGAAGCAACGGGTTGCCTTGGCGCGTGCGCTTGCTATGAAACCAGATGTCTTGCTCTTAGACGAACCAACTTCAGCCCTTGACCCAGAATTGGTTGGTGAAGTAGAGAAGTCTATTGCAGATGCTGCTAAGTCAGGTCAAACCATGATTTTGGTCAGTCATGACATGTCCTTTGTAGCTCAAGTGGCTGATAAGATTCTCTTCTTAGATAAGGGGAAAATCATCGAGTCTGGAACACCGGATGAGATTATCCACCATCCTAAAGAAGAGCGGACAAAAGAATTCTTCGCTAGTTACAAACGGACTTATATTTGATATAATAGATAAAGGAAAACTCAGTTAGCTGGACTAGCTGAGTTTACTCTTTAAAAAAGATAGAAATGAGAGAAATCATGCTACTGCAACTATTTTCTTTATATTTCGAGAGTTTAATCTTGACCACCATCCTAGTCCTGATTTTTTTAGGGATTTGGATTGGACTGAGAGCCATGTCGGGAGTTGATAAGACAGCCAAGGCTCGCCAAGCCCATCTCTATGATATGATTATGATTGGGGTTTTGGTTATTCCAGTATTATCCTTTGCGGTTATGAGTTTAATTCTTGTTTTCAAGGCATAATCCTTGCGTGATTGACAAGAAAGAGTTAGAATAAAGATAGTTACAACAAGAAAGAAGGAATCTATATGTACGATACTATTATTATCGGTGCTGGACCTGCAGGGATGACTGCGGCCTTATACGCTGCTCGAAGCAATCTAAAAGTAGCCTTGATTGAAGGCGGTCTGCCAGGTGGTCAGATGAATAATACATCTGATATTGAAAATTACCCAGGATATGCTAATATTAGTGGGCCAGAATTGGCTGAAAAGATGTTTGAACCGCTTGAAAATCTTGGTGTTGAGCACATTTATGGTTATGTTGAAAATGTCGAAGACCATGGTGATTTTAAGAAAGTGATTACTGATGACCAAACATATGAAACACGTACAGTTATCGTAGCAACTGGCTCTAAACACCGTCCTTTGGGAGTGCCTGGAGAAGAAGAACTAAACAGTCGTGGTGTTTCTTACTGTGCGGTGTGTGATGGTGCTTTCTTCCGTGACCAAGATTTGTTGGTAGTCGGTGGTGGAGATTCAGCTGTTGAAGAAGCCCTCTTCTTGACTCGTTTTGCTAAGACTGTTACCATTGTTCACCGTCGTGACCAACTTCGTGCCCAAAAAGTTTTACAAGACCGCGCCTTTGCGAATGAGAAAATCAGCTTTATCTGGGATTCTGTAGTGAAGGAAATCAAGGGTGAAAACAGAGTAGAATCTGTCGTTTTTGAAAATGTGAAAACAGGTCAAGTGACAGAACAAGCCTTCGGTGGCGTCTTTATCTATGTTGGCTTGGACCCTCTTAGCGATTTTGTTAAAGAATTGAATATCCAAGATCAGGCAGGTTGGATTGTGACAGATAACCACATGAAAACTGCAGTTGATGGTATCTTTGCCGTTGGAGATGTTCGCTTGAAAGACCTTCGCCAAGTAACAACAGCAGTTGGAGATGGAGCTATCGCTGGTCAAGAAGCCTATAAATTTATCACAGAACATAGTTAATACACTTCGAAAATCTCTTCAAACCACCTCAGCTTCGCTTTGCCGTAGGTATGGGTACTGACTTCGTCAGTTCTATCCACAACCTCAAAACAGTGTTTTGAGCTGACTTCGTCAGTCTTATCTACAACCTCAAAGCAGTGCTTTGAGCTGTCTACAGCTAGCTTCCTAGTTTGCTCTTTGATTTTCATTGAGTGTAATCATAAAAAGTTTCCAATCAGATGACTGGAAACTTTTTTATAGTCTATTTCGGAAAACTTCGTACATGAGAATGGCTGCAGCAACACTGGCATTGAGGCTTTGAACATGTCCATTCATAGGAATGGTAATCATTTCATCAACCTGTTTTTTGATGTTGCTAGAGATACCTTTTCCTTCATTTCCGATGATGAGGGCAATTTTCCCTTTTGTATTCCACTTGTGGCAAGGAGTCCCATTCATATCCGTTCCAAAGGTCCAGAAGCCTTCATCCTTGAGTTTGTCCAGAGTTTGGCTCAGATTGGTCACTCGAGCAATTGGAACGTGCTCAATAGCACCTGTGGCTGTTTTGGCAACGACAGGAGTAACTCCGACAGCACGGTGTTTGGGAATGATGACACCTGAAACGTTGGTCGCATCGGCTGTTCGCAAGATAGAACCCAGATTATGGGGGTCGGTTAAACCATCCAGAATCAATAGCAAAGGATTTTCTTCTTGGCGTGTTTTGGCAAGGATTTGGTCCAGCTCACTATAGGCAAATTCGGACACTCGTAGAACAAAACCTTGGTGGACAGCACCTTCAGTCATCTCAGAGAGGGATTTTTTTGAAGTCCAAGAAATGGACACCTTCTTTTCTGTAGCCAGTTCCTTGACTTTCTCAACATTCTTACCTCGGAGATCTTCTTGGAGGTAGAGTTTGTTTCCTGTGTTTGCAAGGAGGGCTTCGGTAACGGCGTGGACGCCATAGACAATATCATTTGTTTTCATGCCTCTATTATAACACAAAACCCCGTCTTGCAACGGGATTTTCTTTATTCTAGAATCAGTAAACCATCTTTAACAGCAAATGGATCTTTTTCATTGATACGATCGTAAAACATGATACCGTTTAGATGATCAATTTCATGTTGGACAACGATAGAGTTGTAGCCTTTGAGCTTGATACGGTGTTTTTCTCCATCCTTGTCAAAGTAGTCAACAGTAACGCGAGCATGGCGAACAACATAGCCAGGCACGTTGCGGTCAACAGACAGACAACCTTCTCCTTCACCAAGAGCAGCGTCTTGAACAGAGTGAGAGACGATTTTTGGATTGTACATAATAGCTTGCAAGTCGTAAGCTTCCTGTGGGGTTTCGCCTTCTTCGACAATGTTTGGCACCAAAACAGCGATAATACGTTTTGAGATATCTAATTGAGGAGCAGCAAGTCCAACCCCACCTCGGAGCCCCATTTTCTCAGCCATGACAGGATCTTGGGAATGTTTCAGGAATTGCATCATCTTTTCGCCAAGGATGATTTCCTGGTCAGACAAGGGGAAAGTAACTTCCTCAGCAACCGCGCGTAGAGTAGGATTCCCTTCACGGATAATATCGTTCATATCAATTAAGTGAGCAGCTTTTGTAATACGTTCTATTGCAGACATTTTCTCTCCTTTCATTACCTCTACATGATATCACAAAATGACAAGGAATGAAAGCATTACGGCATCGAGCTTTTATAGAAAATGCCTAGTAGGTTCGATTCAATTGTGAAAGAAATACTTATCTGTGATATAATAAAAAGAAAAGGCTTGCATTAGAAAGTAGGGAGAATGAAGATGCAAAGAAGACAAGATAGACATAAACGTGGACCAGTTTTTCGTTTTATGAGGGGGTTTGTAAACTTTTTTAGGAGTTATCGCAAGTGGAGTAATAAGGGATTTGTGGCGATACTTTTGCTAGCAGTTGCTTTATCAATGGGCTTGGTCTTGTTGTTTGAAAGTTTCCAAGGAATCCCTTTAACCAGTCAAAAAAAGGATGCCATTTCTCAAGAAGCAA
>CAUQXM010000035.1:0-16913 GCA_963522215.1 uncultured Streptococcus sp.
TCTTCCAAGCCGTTCTTGGACAAGTGCCAGACAAGGTTATTGTAGACGAGGAACGCTTCTGGCAAGCAACAGACCAATTCTATAGTGAAGAGGCATGGCCTCTCCTCAAGGCAACCTTAATTTTAAGTGTTGTGAATCTCTCAACCAGCTATTTAACAGAAGAAATCCGTGTCTTGTCAGGTGCCTATAGCCGTGCGCTTTCAGGAGTTCCAGAAGCCAAAGACAAGGTCAAGGCAGCCTACCAGCTAGCACAAGGTCCTTTCAAACAAGCCTTGGGTCTCTGGTATGCCCATGAAAAATTCTCTCCAGAGGCCAAGGCGGATGTGGAGAAAAAAGTGGCAACTATGATTGATGTCTATAAGGAACGCTTGGCTAAAAATGACTGGCTGACTCCTGAAACTCGTGACAAGGCTATCGTCAAACTCAATGTTATCAAGCCTTACATCGGTTACCCAGAAGAATTGCCAGAACGCTATAAGGACAAGGTAGTGGATGAAAATGCTAGTCTTTTTGACAATGCTCTAGCCTTTGCGCGTGTGGAAATCAAGCACAGTTGGAGCAAGTGGAACCAACCTGTAGACTACAAGGAATGGGGCATGCCTGCTCATATGGTCAATGCCTACTACAATCCGCAGAAGAACCTGATTGTCTTCCCAGCGGCTATTTTACAGGCTCCTTTCTATGACTTGCATCAGTCATCTTCTGCTAACTACGGTGGTATTGGGGCAGTTATTGCCCATGAAATTTCCCACGCCTTTGATACCAATGGAGCTTCCTTTGATGAAAATGGTAGCCTCAAGGATTGGTGGACAGAGAGCGACTATGCTGCCTTCAAGGAGAAAACACAAAAAGTTATTGACCAGTTTGATGGACAAGATTCTTATGGAGCAACCATCAACGGTAAATTGACTGTATCAGAAAACGTGGCTGACTTGGGAGGAATCGCTGCAGCGCTTGAAGCAGCTAAGAGAGAACCAGACTTCTCAGCAGAAGAATTCTTCTACAACTTCGGTCGCATCTGGCGCATGAAAGGTCGTCCAGAATTTATGAAACTTTTGGCTAGCGTCGATGTGCATGCACCAGCCAAACTCCGTGTCAATGTACAAGTACCAAACTTCGATGATTTCTTTACAACCTATGATGTCAAAGAAGGAGACGGTATGTGGCGTTCGCCAGAGGAGCGCGTGATTATTTGGTAATGAAAAAAATCTAGTCATCAGAAAAAGGCATCCAATCAGGTGTGAAAACCTTGATAGGATGCCTTTTGTAATGAAAAGACTTGCTGGATAGTTTACTTATACTCTTCGAAAATCAAATTCAAACCACGTCAACGTCGCCTTGCCGTACTCAAGTACAGCCTGCGGCTAGTTTCCTAGTTTGCTCTTTGATTTTCATTGAGTATTAAATTGTGATAGTCATTGTCATCATTTTGCTAGAAAAAGGGATTGAAGGTCTTTTCATGGGCGATGGTCGTAGCTGGACCATGTCCTGGATAGACATCGTAGTTTGGTAGAGTGAAAAGTTGAGTTTGGATACTGTGAAGGAGTTGTTCCATACTACCAGTTGGAAGGTCGGTCCGCCCGATTGTTTCACGGAATAGGGCATCTCCTGTCAAGACTAGGTGAGCATCAGGAAAGACGATAGAAACACCACCGATAGAGTGACCTGGTGTTGGCAAGACAGTGAAACGAAATTCCTCTAATTGATATTCCTCATGAAAGACAAAGGTGTGTTCTGCAGGTTTTGCGACCACATCTGCCATATCATCGTGGCGAGGAAGCCCAGAGAGATTATCGACAGGAGTATAGAGCCAGCTAGCTTCGCTTTCCGCGATATAGACAGGAGGATTGCCAAAAGTCTCGCGAACCAAGTCCAAACTCATGATATGGTCATAATGGGCGTGGGTCAAGAGAATAGCAGAAATCGGTTTGTTGATGTTCTCGATGGTCTGACGAATAGCTTCCCAATGGCTACCAGGATCGACTACGATGAGGTGCTGTTCACCCTCTAGGTAATAGGTATTTTCATAGGCAACAGGATTCACGGTTTTATGGATTTTCATACTAGCTCCAATCTCAAAGAATGTACTAATACTCTTCGAAAATCTCTTCAAACCGCGTCAACTTTATCTGCAACCTCAAAGCAGTGCTTTGAGCAGCCTGCGGCTAGTTTCCTAGTTTGCTCTTTGATTTTCATTGAGTATAAATTAAGTATAGCACAGTTGGGGAGAATAAGCATAAAAAGGAAATAGGTCTAGAAAGAAGATGGTTTGGATAAAAAATAAGCCTCGAGTTAGTTCGAGGCTTAAGCTGTTTTAATTACCAGCATAATATTTTTGGATTCCCTTGATAATCCCTTCAACTAGTTTATCCTGGTAGGCACTGCTGCGGATTTTTTGGTTTTCTTCTGGATTATCCATATATCCCATCTCTAGCAAAACAGCTGGTTTAGCTGTTTCACGGAGAACAGCAAAGGTTGCTTGCAAGAGCCCAGCATCCCTAGCTCCAGTTTCAGCTAGCAGTGAAGAATGGATATCGGCTGCGAGACGATTACTTTCACTCATCCGTTCAGGATTGTTGTGCCAATCCTTGTTAATCTTGCTAGGGAAACCAGGTTCATCCTTGTAAGAATAGGTCTGGATACCAAGATTAACGGTTGTATCATTCCCTTTTGCATTGAAATGAAGGCTGATGAAAAAGTCAGCATTGGTCTTGTTGACCATACGAGAACGCTCGGTAATAAAATCAACGTCTATATCACTATCTCGAGAGGTGAGAACGGTATAGCCGAGTCCTTCTAGTCGTTTACGTAGCTTACGATAAACTTGTAGGTTTAATTCTTTTTCAGCTATGCCATAGTAATAAGCCCCGCGATCCTTACCACCGTGTCCTGGATCGAGAAAGATAGTTTTAGAGTAATGTCCTTTTTGAAAACCTTGTGCTAATTCACGAACCCATTTTCCATTCCCTTGGAAGAGCTGATTTTTACCATCCACAGCATAGGTTCCTGTAACATACACACCATCGTCCTTAAGATAGTACCAAGCTTGATAGTCTGGGTCATAAATCCATTCCTTGTGGGCCATGTAGCCACCAGATTTGAGGTAGTAGGAACCAATCCATTGTTTTTGGGCATAACGTCCGCCAGATTTGAGGTAAAACCAACTAGAGTAGCTTTGGTCGTAGACCCATTCCTTATCTGCCATAGCACCACTGGATTTGAGGTAGTAATCGCCTTTCCAGACATTGGCCAACATTCTACCGTAGCCATCAAAAGCATACCACTTGCCATTGATTTGGCTCCATTGGTTGGATAAATATTTACCTGAACCATTGATATAGTACCAATTATTTCCCATTTGGTACCAGCTGTTTTCAAGCAAGTAGCCATGACTATCAAAGAAATAACCATCATAGAGGGTATCTGTAAATTTGACCCCAGTTTGACTATAAAAAGTCCACTTGTTCCCCTCTTTTACCCAGCCAGTTTGTATAGGTTGATTGGGTTTGGTTTCTGTGGAAAGAGAAGGTTTGCTTTCTTGCTCACTTGAACTAGCTGTGCTCGACGAAGTTTCTGTACTAGCTTGAGAATTGCTAGTAGAAGTATTTGTTGAGCTACTAGTTGAACTAGTCATAGGGGCAGTAGTAGAATGACTCGTATCATTAGCCAAAACGACTTGGTTTGTTAGTCCAAGAAAAGCTAAAGCTAAAAGTGTCAGTCTTTTGTGTGATTTCATGTTGTTTGCCTTTCTAGAAAGATGAAAATTCAGTAATTATCGTAAAAAACTGTTCATATTACCATTATACACTAAAAAAGTTAGAAAATTACCAAAATATCAAATCTTTTCTTATTTAAGCAGAAGAAAAGATTTTCATTTCACTAACTTTTAGAGTAGCCTATATTTCAAAAAAGTTAGATGAAAATCAGATAATTTTATTTTTTAAGTTTGAATCTTATTCTATCATCTGTCCCAACAAATTGAATAGCTTCAGAATCCTCTTTTTCTAGTTTTCATATTCTTAAAAAAGTGATAAAATGGTAGGAAGAATTGGAGAGTAGAGATGCCAAAAGAAGTGAATTTAACAGGCGATGAAGTTGTCGCTTTAACACAGAAATATTTATCGGAAGAGGATGTGGCTTTTGTCCATAAGGCCTTGGTTTACGCCGTTGAATGCCATAGTGGTCAATATCGTAAATCAGGTGAACCTTATATCATTCACCCTATCCAAGTGGCAGGTATTTTAGCTAAGCTCAAGCTGGATGCTGTAACGGTTGCTTGTGGTTTCTTGCATGATGTGGTGGAGGATACTGATGCGACCTTGGACGATTTGGAAAGGGAGTTTGGTCCTGATGTGCGCGTGATTGTCGATGGAGTTACCAAGCTCGGTAAAGTTAAGTACAAGTCTCACGAGGAACAATTAGCGGAAAATCATCGCAAGATGCTTATGGCCATGTCTGAGGATATCCGTGTTATCTTGGTCAAACTGTCTGACCGCTTGCATAATATGCGAACCCTGAAACATCTTAGAAAAGACAAGCAGGAGCGCATTTCCAAAGAAACAATGGAAATATATGCACCTCTTGCTCACCGTCTGGGGATTTCCAGTGTCAAATGGGAATTGGAAGACCTGTCTTTCCGTTATCTCAATCCTACGGAGTTTTACAAGATTACCCATATGATGAAGGAAAAGCGCAGAGAGCGTGAGGCCTTGGTGGATGAGGTAGTCACAAAATTAGAGGAATATACGACAGATCGTCATCTAAATGGGAAGATTTACGGTCGTCCCAAGCATATTTACTCGATTTTCCGCAAAATGCAGGATAAGAGAAAACGTTTTGAGGAAATCTATGACCTGATTGCCATTCGTTGTATTTTGGATACCCAAAGTGATGTTTATGCCATGCTTGGTTATGTGCATGAACTTTGGAAACCAATGCCAGGTCGTTTCAAAGACTATATCGCTAACCGCAAGGCCAATGGTTATCAGTCTATCCATACGACTGTCTATGGGCCAAAAGGGCCGATTGAATTCCAGATTCGGACCAAGGAAATGCACGAGGTCGCTGAGTACGGGGTTGCGGCTCACTGGGCTTATAAGAAGGGCATCAAGGGTCAGGTTAACAGCAAGGAATCTGCTATTGGGATGAACTGGATCAAGGAGATGATGGAGCTCCAAGACCAGGCTGATGATGCTAAGGAATTTGTTGATTCAGTTAAGGAAAACTATCTGGCTGAGGAGATTTACGTCTTTACCCCAGATGGAGCTGTCCGTTCCCTTCCAAAAGATTCAGGACCGATTGACTTTGCCTATGAAATCCATACAAAAGTTGGGGAAAAAGCAACTGGTGCCAAGGTCAATGGTCGCATGGTTCCACTGACAACCAAGCTCAAGACAGGGGATCAGGTTGAAATTGTCACCAACCCGAACTCCTTTGGACCTAGCCGTGACTGGCTCAACATGGTCAAGACCAGCAAGGCCCGCAACAAGATCCGTCAGTTCTTTAAAAACCAAGATAAGGAATTGTCTGTCAATAAGGGTCGTGAGATGCTGATGGCTCAGTTCCAAGAAAACGGCTATGTGGCCAATAAATTTATGGACAAGCGCCACATGGATCAAGTTCTGCAAAAGACCAGCTACAAGACAGAAGAATCTCTTTTTGCGGCCATTGGTTTTGGCGAAATCGGTGCTATTACTGTTTTTAACCGTTTGACTGAAAAGGAACGCCGTGAGGAAGAACGTGCCAAGGCCAAGGCGGAGGCAGAAGAACTTGTAAAAGGTGGCGAAGTCAAGGTTGAAAACAAAGAAACCCTCAAGGTCAAGCATGAGGGTGGTGTGGTCATTGAAGGCGCCTCAGGTCTCCTAGTGCGGATTGCCAAGTGTTGTAATCCTGTTCCTGGTGACGATATTGTCGGCTACATTACCAAGGGTCGTGGTGTAGCTATTCACCGTGTGGACTGTATGAACCTGCGTGCCCAAGAAAACTACGAGCAACGTCTCCTTGATGTGGAGTGGGAAGATCAGTATTCAAACTCAAATAAGGAGTATGTAGCTCATATCGATATCTATGGTCTCAACCGTACAGGACTGTTGAATGATGTACTGCAAGTTCTTTCAAACACAACTAAGAATATCTCAACAGTCAACGCCCAACCAACCAAGGATATGAAATTTGCCAATATCCATGTGTCCTTCGGCATTGCCAACCTCTCGACACTGACTTCGGTCGTGGACAAGATTAAGAGTGTGCCAGAAGTTTACTCTGTTAAACGGACCAATGGCTAATTGTCTTAGCTCTTACTAGAAAGGCTATTATGAAAATCATTATCCAACGGGTTAAAAAAGCCCAAGTGAGTATCGAAGGTCAGGTTCAGGGAAAAATCAATCAGGGGCTCCTATTGCTGGTTGGTGTTGGCCCAGAGGACCAAGAGGAAGATTTGGACTATGCTGTGAGAAAGCTTGTCAATATGCGGATTTTTTCAGACGCAGAAGGCAAGATGAACCTGTCTGTCAAAGATATTGAAGGAGAAATCCTCTCTATTTCTCAGTTTACCCTCTTTGCGGATACTAAGAAAGGCAATCGTCCAGCTTTTACAGGGGCAGCCAAGCCTGATATGGCATCAGACTTCTATGATGCTTTCAATCAAAAATTAGCGCAAGAAGTGCCCGTTCAGACAGGCATCTTTGGAGCGGATATGCAGGTTGAGCTGGTCAATGACGGACCTGTTACCATAATCCTTGATACGAAAAATAGATAAGAAAGACCAAGTCCAGCCGGCTTGGTTTTTCTTATCTATCATAAAATACTCCAAAATGAAATCTGTTTCTGATAGGCCTTAGGAAAATCTCTTTTCAGGCTTTGGCTTATGCGATAGGAAGGGATGAGGTGTCCTAGGGTTAGGAGAGTTCCCTGAAGGAAAAGTGGAATAACTCTTAAAAACAGCAAGGAGAGAATGATCAGGCTATCCCATAGGAGGATTTGTAAGGCAAAACGCCAGAATCTTGGTCTAATCTGGGAATAGAGGTGACTAAAGTAGTCACAAAGTTGGTTGGAAAGATAGGTCAATAGCACAGGATGAAAGAAAATGAGCCAAGCGCTATAAATCAACATCCAATCCCAAGTAAGTCCCTCTTTAAATGTCAAAAATGCCAGCATAATTCCATCGATGATAAGGAGTTGAATGGTTTTGATGGAGATGATTTTTTTCATGCTAAAACCTCCTTTCCCTTAGAGACACTCCCATAAAGAGATGTGTTTATCGTAAAAATCTGGATAGTGTTCTCTTAGGTAGTCAGCCGTCATATAATATAAAGTAGAATGACAAGCAGTGATGATTGGCATAAGAGAGTAAAAACGCTGAGAACTAATGAAGGCTAAGAGGACAAAAAATAGAAAATCAATGGAGAGAACCCCTAAATAGTAGAAGCGAATCTTTTTATTGATTTGAGGATAAATCTCAGCGAATTGATGTTTGAGTCGGACAACCAAGCGAAATAACAGGAGTCCTTGAGTAAGGAGGAAAATAAAACCAGATAGCAAGAGCCACTCCAAAGATGTCTCGGGTCTTTTGTTAAAAAATGCGAATAGTAGCAAATCGATGACTGCAATTGCTGTAAAATGGATTCTAAAGAGTTTTTTCATAACAAGACCTCCCTCTTTTATCTAGCTTCATTCTACTCCAAAAGAATGGGAGTTACAACTAAAATGATAAAAAATTTTAGTAAGGAGATTCTGTTAGATTTCTTTATTTGATTTCCCTCTTATTGTTCCACCTCTTCATCATTCCAGACAAATAAAGCTCCGATTGCATTGAGGATATAAAAGATGTATTTTCCGATATTGGCAAAATTTCCTTGAATACCAGCTTTTGTCAGCTGAACGAAATTGTAAATCAACCAAAAGCCCCACTGAGTTGTTAGTTTCAATGCGTTAAAAGCATTGGCAATGAGGGACAGTGCAAAGGCAATAGTTGTTACGTAGGCAAGGAGATTCATCTTTCCTCCATAGCCGATATAGTTGGTCGCAAAGGCAAAGAGGAAGGCGATGATTGAAATGATGATGGCCGCCAATTTTACCTGTTTTTGGCTCATTTGGTTGGGTCTGCCTTCTTGCGAAGCTTCCCATTTCTTAATAGCAAAGGTATAAATGAGGAAGGTGACGGGATAGGTGATAATGGCCGCCTTATTTCCAAGGATATAATCAATAGTACCGGACAAAATGGTATTAACAATACCAAAGTAATTTCCCCATTTACTTAATTTTCCCGTGAAACGAGTGGACAACATGGAAATCCCAACGTTGGTTACGGAAATCAATCCAAAGGGAACAAGAGTTGTCCATGGACCCCAGTCTACGAATTTGTCGAGACGGGAGTTGAGGTAACCAGATGCAATCGCAATCCCAACGACCAAAGCAACCCCGAAGAGGTCAAACCATTTGGATGTAGCAAAAATTTTTAGTGATTTTTTCATAGGTTAAACTATCTTTCTTGTTTTTTACAAACATTCTACAACTAAATGAAAGCAAAATCAAATGATAGAAATAAAACCCTGAAAATAAAACTTTCAGGGTTGGTATGGTACTTGAGGAATTAGTCGATTTTTTCGACATAGAGTTGTTGTGCAATGTCCATACTTACTTGTAAATCCTCGTCGTTACTAAGGATAGTGAAGGTATTGCTGAAGCCATCAAACTGCTTGACTTGGAGCGAATCACCGATGTGAAGTGAGTGCTTATCTAAATAATTGAGAATGTCAAAACTATCATGCACCCGAGTTAGGCGATAGGAGCCAGCTTCCTTGATGTCAGCTAGTGGTAGGTTATTGATTTCAACCAGAAGTTCTCCTTTTGCAGGAATAGTACCTCCGTGGGGGCAGGTTTTAGGGAAACCTAGCAATTTATCCAGTCTTTCCACGAAAAGGTCAGAGACAGTATGCTCCAAGACCTCAGCTTCCTCATGAATCTGGTCACTCGTATAGTCTAAATGATGAACTAGAAAAACTTCAATCAAGCGATGTTTACGGTAGAGCTCAGAGACCAGTTTGAGGCCGAGGTCAGTCAGTAGATAGCCACATTCCTTGTCCTTGAGGATGAGGTTTTCACTCTTCATCCGTTTAATCATTTCAGTTACGGCAGGGGGAGAGACTTGCATGCGGGCAGCAATTTCCTTGTTGGTAATTTTATGCAGGTCTATGCCGATTTCATAAATACATTTTAGATAGTCTTCTTTATTCGGGGTCATTCGTTTCCTCTTGTCTAATATCTCTATCTAGTATATCAAAAAAAGCTAGATTTCTCTAGCTATGACTTTTTATGTTATACTTATTGCAAGAGAAAAAACGAGGAGATGGATATGACGAAAATAGCTCTTCTTTCAGATATTCATGGAAATACCACCGCCTTGGAGGCTGTTTTGGCAGATGCTCGGCAGCTAGGAGTGGATGAATACTGGCTTTTGGGAGACGTTCTCATGCCAGGGACAGGGCGTAGAAGGATTTTGGACTTGTTGGCTCAACTACCGATTACGGCTAGAGTTTTGGGAAACTGGGAAGACAGTCTGTGGCATGGTGTCCGCAAGGAATTGGATAGTACTCGTCCCAGTCAACGCTATCTCTTGCGCCAGTGCCAGTATGTTTTAGAGGAAATATCCCTAGAAGAAATCGAATTGCTCCACAATCAACCGCTCCAGATTCATCGTCAGTTTGGTGATTTGACGGTAGGAATTAGCCACCATCTTCCTGATAAGAACTGGGGGAGAGAGTTGATTCATACTGGGGCGCAAGAGGATTTTGACCGCTTGGTGACCAACCCGCCTTGTGATATTGCTGTTTATGGTCATATTCACCAGCAGTTGCTTCGTTACGGGACAGGTGGACAATTGATTGTTAATCCGGGTTCGATTGGGCAGCCTTTCTTTCTAGATGCTCAGTTGCGGAAGGACTTGCGGGCCCAGTATATGATTCTAGAATTTGATGACAAGGGCTTGGTAGATATGGACTTCCGACGGGTAGACTACGATGTGGCAGCTGAATTGCAGCTGGCTAAAGATCTCAAACTTCCCTATTTTGAGGTTTACTATGAAAGTCTGGTCAATGGTATCCACCATACTCATCATCAGGAATTTCTGAGTGAATTGGCCCAGAAAGAGGGTTATGATAGGGAATTAGATGCCTGGTTAAAAGGTGGTAATGATTGACATTACAACTAAAAAGGGTATAATAAAAGAAAAAGAAGAGTAGAGGCAGGGGAGCCTCGTAAAAAGGAGAAGAGGATGCAAATTCCAAGTAGATTTACCATTGCGACTCATATGCTGATAATTATTGCCCTCAAGGGGAAGGAAAGCAAGGTGACCAGTGATTTTCTGGCTGCTAGTGTCGGGGTCAATCCTGTCATTATCAGAAAGACCTTGTCCCAGTTGAAGAAGGCAGAGTTGATTTCAGTAGCGCGTGGAACAGGTGGGACAGAGATTGTCAAGGATCTTAAGGACATTAGTCTTTTAGATGTCTATCAGGCGGTTGAGTGTCTTGGTAAAACAGGTCAACTCTTTAGTTTTCATGACAATCCAAATCCAAATTGCCCAGTTGGAGCTCATATTCATGATGTTTTGGATCAAAAATTGGAGAGAATCCAACTGGCTATGGAGGCTGAACTTGGTCAGACCAGTCTAGAACAAGTTGTGGCCGATGCAGAGAGTCAAATGAAGGAGTAAGAGGGATAGATGCCCTCTTTTTCTCTTTAGATAATTATGATAAAATGTAGTTATTAAAGGAGGAAGAAATGTATCTCGTTATAGGAATTGTATTAGCCTTTATAGTGTCATTTTGGAAGGATAATAGAAGTTTGTGGAATCCAGTATTATTCTTATTATCCCTCATTTCCAGTTATTTTTATCTAGGCTACCTTTTTTATCAAAATGGGTATGAGAAGATTCATTTCGCTTTTTTTATATTTCCCTTTATTTTACTTCCTTTTTTGCTTTTTCTAAGTGGCATCTTTCTAATCTATAATGGGGTCATTTTGTTGAAGCGAGAGGGACGTTCAAAGGCTAATTATCTCTCCATGCTCCTTGGAGTAGTCATTTTGCTATTTTTTGCTTTGATGTCATTTCGATTGGGAGGACGACATGAATTATTTTACACCAATCACTTTCTAAATATTTTATTTGCATTTATTGCTTATTCTTACTTTATTTTTGGTTTTGCTTTTGTAGCTTTTATGTTGTACTCTATCTTGTATCTCTTTATTCCTAAGAAGAAGCATTATGATTTTATTATCATTCATGGTGCAGGTTTGTTAGACGGAGAAAAGGTAACACCTTTGCTGAAGAGGAGAATTGATAAGGCAGTGGAAGCTTATCACAAGTCTAAGAATCCTCATATCAAAATCATTGCAAGTGGTGGTCAAGGAGGAGATGAGAAGATTTCTGAAGCGCAGGCCATTACAAACTATCTTCTTGAAGAGACAGATGTTCCCCAAGATGCGATTATTCTGGAAGATCAATCAAGGACTACCTACGAGAACCTTCTCTTTTCTAAGGAACTTGGTGAGGAACTGGTAGCCAAACCTCAATTCCTCTTTGTTACAAATGACTATCATGTTTTTCGTACCAGTACCTATGCGCGTAAGTTAAATATGAAGGGAGATGGCCTCGGATGTAGGACGGCAAGCTACTACATACCATCTGCTTTTATTCGGGAGTACGTAGCGCTCTGTGTCAAGATGAAATGGCTTTTCCTTGCTTTTTATGTCCTGCTATCAGTCCTCATTTTGATAGCCTATAAAGGGGTTATTTGGTAGTTAGATTTTATTTAAAAAGACTTAGAATGCACATGAAAGTATGTATTCTAGGTCTTTTGTTTTGTATACATTTAATTTTCAAGAGTATTATCTATTCTTCCAGGCTTGGTAACGGGTATCAATCAATAATTGGGTAAGGCGACCCATAGTTTCCCTTTCTTCTGGAGTGAGGGATTGCGCTTGGATAAAGAGATGATGAATGTGTTCAAGCGCCTTTAAGGAAGACAAGTCATTGATAGATGTAATACCAGAATCAAGAATGGTGCCAAAGAAGAGATCGAAGTAGAGCTGGAGTTCCTCGTCAGGGACTGTGGCCACCCACTCCTTGAAGGTCGTGTCAACTTGTTGGCTATCACTGTTGGTCTTATCCAGTTGGACGAAGTGCTTGTCCTCAATCTGCCAACTAAAGGTATCGTGCTGGGCGATACCACCTAAGGCAGTACTGTGCACGATGATTTGGTGGTTAGGGATTTCCATCATCATACCGATAATGGACCCTTGTGGGATGAAGACCTTGGTTCTATCCATTATCCTTTGATAGCCCTCGGTTTGTGTCAGTTTTTTATGGAGACCAGGCGCATCAAAGGTATAAACTGCTGTGATTTGATTTTGCAAGCTTTTCTCAATTTGACTAGCCGCATAGATAGCTAAATTTCCTCCCTTGGAATGCCCAGCCAGAATGACCTTTTGCTTAGGATGTTGGGCAAAAAAGTTCTTTAAATAGCGGAGGGCGTGCTTTTGAGCAGGAATTTCCTTCATATAGGTCAGGTGGAAATCTTCCTTCCAGCCAATGATACTGTCATCTGTCCCACGAAAGACAATCAGATAGGTATCGAGAGTGAGGCGGTAGGTCATAGCCGCAAATTGTTTTTGCAGCTCAGGGTCGATGTCGTTGATAAAATGGGAGAGTTTGCAATTTTTGAAGCGCTTGTGTTGAGCTAGTTCATCTAATAGCTGGAGGCGACTTTTACTGGTCAACATGTTAGGCTCTCTTGGAACCTGAAGTGCCAGGTCTAAAAGTCGTTGAGGAGCTGTGGAGACCAGATTATCAAAGGAGAGGTAGGTGATTTCTGTTAAGGCTAGAATGTCTAACTCATTTAAAGGAAGGTCGTAAAAGGAATCGTGTGCGACATCTTTCAGATAATCAAAAATATTGGCCATAAGAGCTCCTTTCTTTTTATTTATCTTATCACAATCACATAGAATTTACTAGTTGGTTTGTACGAGCTCTCTACATACCGACCTATAATGGTATGATTTAGATACATAGAAGACAGTTTGCTTTTATTTCAAACCTCTAAACATACTTGTTTGTATCTGTTTGTCGTCAATCCCATTCTCTTTTAAGAAATTCTTCATCTCATTTATATCATCAGGTTGGCCGGTTAAGAGATAAATAGCTTGGTTACCGTATTTCACAACCGCATTTTTTAAAAATGCTTGGCTTTGAGAAAAGGTTTCGCTAGTTTTATAAGTTAGATTCGGATTATTCTTACTAAGCTCTCTTAACTCATTATCAAAAATGTTTACTCCTTTGTCTAAATGATTAAGAATGATGGAGCGCTTACCAGCCCACTCTTTCACAACTGGACGTAGAGTAGAAATACCGACATCAGAGGCAAAACAAACCAGTGCTTGGTCATTGTCTTTAACAGATAAAGATGACTCCAGCCAAATCATCTCAATTTTACTACCAGCTGGTAAATGTGTTAAGGTTTCCTTAAACACGCTACCACTATTATGGGTTACAATAAGAATTTCATCCTCATCAGGAGTGGAAGCAAGGGTTAGCCATCGGCTAGCCTGATCCTCCTTTACTGGACTTTTGTCTGGACCAAACGAGCTGTCAGGAAGCTTAAACTGAGCATAGGAGCCAGCTTTCCATATTTGATTTTTTGGTTTTGTGATGTGAACTAAATACAAATCTCCGCTGGGATTTTCAATGGATTTTATCGATAAAGTTTGACTTCGTCCAAGATAGGTAATGATTCCCCAAGATATAAAGCCGAGCACTCCAAGTGTAGTTAGAATAATTATGAACATTTTTTTCCCTCGTTTCATTTTTAACTCCTATAGTGTAGTAATTTTCTATGAATGAATAATATTTTTTTTCATTCAATAATTTCCAAAAAATAAAGAAAAGATTTCTTTATTTCAGTATTCCTTTAATGAAGTTAGTTGCTAGTATTTCTACAGTTTTGCTAATATCTGGAAAATCATTTTCTGTGATATGCATATCCATGTAGTAAAATAGGTTGTAAACTTGTAAAATATCTTGAATTTTTTCTGGAGAATGGCCTTCAGCCTGCAAACGATGAGTAAAGGTTTTCACGAGAAATTGATGAAATGGATTCGTGACTTTCCCTTCTTCTGAGGAATAGTAGCTATGCAACTCATCTGCTATGGCAGGATTGTACCATTCTGCAAGGATTTTATTGGAAGAAACGAGTGCTCTGGATTGAGCAAAGAGTTGACTAATAAGATCAATCATATCAATTTCCCAATCCAGTTCTTCGATCATAGTTTGGCGAACACGGTTGTTTTCATCAATATAGATATCTAAAAAAATAGCTTCTTTACTTTCGTAATAGTTATAAAAAGATCCGACTGCCATATGAGCTTGTCTAGCAATTTCTGAAATTCCTGTCGCCTTGTATCCTTTTTTTGAAAAAACTTCATAAGCTGCGGATTTCAAAGTCTGTTTTTTGTCCAATTTGATTCACCTCTTTTCTGAATGAATATTAAATATTGTTCATTCATATCTTAACAAATCTTTTTCAGATTGTCAATCTGAAAGCTAGAACTTTTTACGGATACCACTTGATAAGGAACTTTTCAATGTTAGAAGAGTATAGAGTGTCGTTTTAACTACACTCAAGGTTTGGAAGAATAGATATAAATTTTGGTTAAGGGGATGTATAAAAGAACTGAAATGAGGGTTGAAAAAATTAAAAATAAATGGGTAGTGCTGGCACTATGTCTGAAAATAAGGTATGATATCAATGGGGTTATTCACTATCTGTTTTTGAGCTGTTGTGACAAGGAAATGTTAAAAAAGTATTAGATACTAAGCCCTCTATTTATACTAAAGGATTTAAGACTCCTAAAATTAGCAAAGGAGAATCAGATGCACAAGATTTTATTAGTAGAAGATGATCAGGTTATTCGTCAACAGGTCGGGAAAATGCTCTCTGAATGGGGCTTTGAAGTGGTTCTGGTAGAAGACTTTATGGAAGTTTTGAGTCTATTTGTTCAGTCGGAACCTCATCTGGTCCTCATGGATATTGGACTGCCTTTGTTTAATGGCTATCACTGGTGTCAGGAGATTCGCAAGATTTCCAAGGTACCCATCATGTTTCTGTCTTCGAGAGACCAGGCTATGGATATTGTCATGGCAATCAATATGGGCGCGGATGACTTTGTGACCAAGCCTTTTGACCAGCAGGTTCTTTTAGCCAAGGTTCAGGGCTTGTTGCGCCGTTCCTATGAGTTTGGGCGTGACGAGAGTTTACTGGAATATGCTGGTGTTATCCTCAATACCAAATCAATGGATTTACATTATCAAGGGCAAGTCTTGAATTTGACCAAGAACGAATTCCAGATTTTACGCGTTTTGTTTGAGCATGCAGGCAATATCGTAGCGCGTGATGACCTGATGCGGGAACTTTGGAACAGTGACTTTTTCATTGATGATAATACGCTCTCTGTCAATGTGGCTCGATTGCGTAAAAAGTTGGAAGAGCAGGGCTTGGTAGGATTTATCGAAACCAAGAAAGGGATAGGGTACGGACTGAAGCATGCTTGATTGGAAACAATTTTTTCTAGCCTATCTGCGTTCCCGTAGTCGTCTGTTTGTTTATCTGATTTCTTTGACGTTTCTGGTCTTACTCTTTCAGTTTTTATTTGCCAGTTTGGGAATTTACTTTCTCTACTTTTTCCTGTTGTGTTGCTTTGTAACCATCTTATTTTTCACTTGGGACATATTGGTGGAAATGCAGGTCTATCGTCAGGAACTTCTCTATGGGGAGAGGGAAGCCCAGTCTCCTTTGGAAAGAGCCTTGGCTGAAAAATTAGAAGCGCGTGAGATGGAACTCTATCAGCAGAGGTCAGATTCAGAAAGAAAACTGACGGATTTGCTGGATTACTATACCTTGTGGGTCCATCAGATTAAGACCCCCATTGCAGCTAGTCAACTCTTAGTTGCAGAAGTAGCTGACCGCCAACTGAAGCAGCAATTAGAACAGGAAACTTTCAAGATTGATTCCTATACCAATCTAGTTTTACAGTACCTGCGTTTAGAAAGTTTCCATGATGATTTGGTCTTAAAGCAGGTTCAAATTGAGGACTTGGTCAAGGAAATAATTCGTAAATATGCTCTTTTCTTTATTCAAAAAGGACTAAATGTCAATCTACATGACCTTGATAAAGAAATCGTTACGGATAAAAAGTGGCTATTAGTGGTCATTGAACAAATTATCTCAAACAGCCTCAAGTACACCAAGGAAGGTGGTCTGGAGATTTATATGGAAGGCCAGGAACTCTGTATCAAGGATACAGGAATCGGGATAAAAAATAGTGATGTCCTCCGAGTCTTTGAACGTGGCTTTTCAGGATATAATGGACGCCTAACTCAGCAGTCATCTGGCCTTGGACTTTACCTATCTAAGAAAATTTCTGAAGAACTGGGTCACCAGATTCGTATCGAGTCTGAGGTCGGAAAAGGAACGATAGTGCGGATTCAGTTTTCTCAAGTGAACTTAGTCCTTGAGTGAGAAGAGACAATGAGTTTTTACCCAATCTCTTTTTGCTATATTTCAGGATATTTGAAGACTGTTTTTTACAAAACCAATAATAGAATTTTTAATACGGAATATAGTATAAATACTGGTTCAAAGTGAAGTTTTGTATGCTTTATACTTTTGTTGAGTATAAAATCTATAAACTAAGGGGGAATTACAAAAATTAATTTGAGATAAAGTGAATTGTAGACTTGGGAAATGTCTCCTATTCGATTTCAGAATGAATCGTTGATACAGGATTAAAAGAACTGCAGCTTTCTTTTTATTTTGAATGATAGTAAAAACTGCAGTACTTGTGTGATTTACAATTATTGCACT
>CAUQXM010000036.1:0-16886 GCA_963522215.1 uncultured Streptococcus sp.
CCTAGTTTGCTCTTTGATTTTCATTGAGTACAAGTCAACAAAACAGCCCCGTCTTAGGAGCTGTTTTTTCTATGCTTTCTTTTCTTGATTTTTAGAAATACTACGATTTTTACCTTCCAGATACACCATCAAAATAGAAATATCTGCTGGGTTTACTCCCGAAATACGGCTGGCTTGGCCGATGGTTTCTGGATTGATGAGTTTGAACTTCTGGCGAGCTTCTGTTGCGATAGAATCAATGTCATCCCAGTCAATATTGGCTGGAATGCGTTTTTCTTCCATGCGTTTCATCTTGGCAACCTGGTCCATGGCTTTGGAAATATAGCCTTCATACTTGATTTCTGTTTCAATCAATTCGATAATCTTGTCATCCAAGTCCTCTGCAGCTGGTCCGATGAAGGCCACCACATCTTGGTAAGAAACTTCTGGACGGCGAAGGAATTCCTTGGCTGTCACTGCATCTGTCAACGGCTTGAAACCCATCTCCTCAACCTTGGCATTGGTTTCCTTGACTGGCTTGAGTTTGATGCTGTCTAGGCGTTTCATCTCATTTTCAAATTGATTTTTCTTGATTTCAAAGCGAGTCCAGCGTTCATCATCCACAAGACCAATCTCACGGCCCATCTCAGTCAAACGCATATCAGCATTGTCATGGCGGAGAATGAGGCGGTATTCAGCACGACTGGTCAAAAGGCGATAAGGCTCAATCGTTCCCTTGGTCACCAAGTCATCAATCATCACCCCAATATAACCGTCACTGCGCTTCAAAATCAATTCAGGCTTGCCTTGGATTTTCAGAGCCGCATTGATTCCAGCGATAATCCCTTGGCCTGCTGCCTCTTCGTAACCTGACGTTCCATTTGTTTGACCAGCAGTGAAAAGTCCTGAGATTTTCTTGGTTTCCAAAGTCGCACGCAACTGGTGAGGCAAGACCATGTCATACTCAATAGCATAACCTGTTCGCATCATCTCTGCATTTTCCAAACCTTTGATGGAATGAACCAAGTCACGCTGGACATCCTCAGGCAGACTGGTTGAAAGTCCTTGAACATAGACTTCCTCAGTATTGCGCCCTTCTGGCTCAAGGAAGAGTTGGTGACGTTCCTTGTCCGCAAAGCGCACAATCTTGTCTTCAATCGACGGACAGTAACGAGGTCCCACTCCCTTGACCACACCTGTAAACATAGGCGCACGGTGGAGGTTATTTTGGATAATCTCATGACTGGTACCGTTGGTATAGGTCAACCAGCATGGCACTTGATCCTTGACATAATCCTCATCACGTGAAGTGTATGAGAAGTGATTAGGCGCTTCGTCTCCTGGCTGAATCTCGGTCACATCGTAATTGATAGAAGAAGCCTTGACACGTGGAGGGGTTCCTGTCTTGAAACGACCGATTTCGAGGCCCAATTCCTTGAGATTATCAGCAAGGTTAATAGAAGCTAGGCTGTGGTTAGGGCCTGACGAGTACTTGAGGTCTCCGATGATAATTTCCCCACGGAGGGCCGTCCCTGTCGTCACGATAACAGCCTTAGCAGCATATTCTTGATGGGTAGCTGTACGCACACCGACAACCTTGCCGTCTTCCACTAAAATCTCATCAATCATGGTTTGACGAAGGGTCAGATTTTCTTGATTTTCAACCGTCTTGCGCATTTCCTTAGAGTAAAGCTCCTTGTCAGCCTGCGCACGAAGGGCACGGACAGCTGGCCCCTTCCCTGTGTTAAGCATCTTCATCTGGATGTAAGTCTTGTCAATGGTTTTGGCCATCTCGCCACCGAGGGCATCAACTTCACGCACAACGATTCCCTTGGCAGAACCACCGATAGAGGGGTTACAAGGCATGAAAGCCAGCATTTCAATGTTGATGGTCGCAAGCAAGACCTTGCAGCCCATACGGCTAGCTGCCAAGGAAGCCTCAACCCCAGCGTGTCCCGCACCAATTACAATAATATCGTATTCTTCAGTAAAATGATAAGTCATGTTTCTCTCCTATTTCTCAAGATGAATGTGTCTTAGTTGGCCGTCCCATTCTGGTAGGGCTGTTTTCAAAAAGGCTGGAACTAGCTGGATATTCTGGAGCTGATCCAAATCAATCCACTCACAGGGCTGCAATTTCTCATCTTCCTGCATGGTCAATGGGGCATCTTCAAGCAAGTCCACCAGATAATGAAACTCAACGTTGTGATAGGAAATACCGTCCTGTTCAAAACGATTTTCAACCACGAAAGCTAGTTGCCCAGCTTGAGCTTTGACACCCAGTTCTTCCCTCACTTCGCGGACTATCGCGTCTTCCGTGCTTTCATTGACTTGAATGGCACCGCCAATAGTGTAATACTTGCCCTTGTCTTTGGTGACTAGAAGCTTGTGATTTTGGACAATCAAGGCTGTCGCCCGAACACCAAAAACTGTATTTCCTACTTTTGTCCGAAAGTCTTGTTGAATCATTCTTGTCCTTTCCCTTAAACGACACAAAAACAGTCAAAACTCCAAAGAAGTGCAGGACAAAAAAGCCTGCAACATCCATGAGCTTTGACCATCATTTCTATTGCTTTTATTATTGTAGCAAATTGAGAAAATTTGTCAATCTAAATGTACTGACAAACTTGTCCGTCACGGTAGGCATTGTCAATCAAACCACCACCTAGACACTCTTCGCCATCGTAAAAGACAACTGCCTGTCCTGGTGTGATGGCACGCTGAGGTTCCGCAAAGATAACCTCTGCCTTGTCTCCTTTGACATGTACTGTCACCTTAGAGTCGGGCTGACGGTAGCGGAATTTAGCCGTACATTCGAGCGTAAACTCCTCTGGCATATCACGAGTAAAGTGGACTTGGCTAGCCTCTAGGCTGGTTGACATGAGCGAATCATGGTAGAAACCTTGGCCGACATAGAGGATATTCTTGCTTAGGTCTTTTCCGACAACGAACCACGGCGCGTTGTCACCACCGTGTTGCCCACCGATACCGAGACCGCCACGCTGACCAATTGTATAATACATAAGACCTGCATGCTCGCCCATATCGCGACCATCTACAGTCATCATGCGACCAGGCTGAGCTGGCAGGTAGTTGCTGAGGAAATTTTTAAAGTTCTTTTCTCCGATAAAGCAAATCCCTGTCGAGTCTTTCTTCTTAGCAGTCGCAAGACCTGCTTCTTCTGCTAGTCTGCGAACTTCAGGCTTTTCCAAATGTCCCAGAGGGAACATGGTTTTTTGAAGTTGTTCTTGCGAAAGTTGGCTGAGGAAATAGGTCTGATCCTTGCCATTGTCCACACCACGAAGCATGTGAACAGTGCCATCCTCATCACGCGCCACTCGGGCATAATGCCCAGTCGCTACATAGTCTGCCCCCAAGGTCATGGCATAGTCCAAAAAGGCCTTGAACTTGATTTCCTTGTTACACATAACATCTGGATTTGGCGTGCGTCCTGCACGGTATTCCGCTAGGAAATACTCGAAAACGCGGTCCCAGTACTCTTTTTCAAAATTGACAGAGTAGTAGGGAATGCCGATCTGGTCTGCCACCGCAGCCACATCCTTGTAATCTTCGGTCGCCGTACAGACGCCGTTTTCATCTGTGTCATCCCAGTTCTTCATGAAGATACCGATCACATCGTAGCCCTGCTCCTTGAGCAAAAGAGCCGTCACCGACGAATCAACACCACCACTCATCCCCACAACAACACGTGTTTTAGAGTTATCACTCATGGTAAGTCTCCCATCTATTCGTTTATTTATACCCCTCAAAATTCTATTTACTATGACTTTCAATAGAATTTATTTGAGTACAGTCATTTCGTTTGCTTTTAGTAGTAAAATGGTCTGGAGACCATTTTAGCCTATCATCTTAAAATGGAAATATGATAGGCAACGAGTCGCAGGCATAACTTGAGTTCGCTCAATTAGTCTGGGAGACTGATTGAGGTTATAAATCAGACAAGCTCAGCTTGCATCTCATTTCGAGTTAACGACGTAATAAAAGATAAACGAAATGACTAGTTCACGATTGAAGGTCGTGTGTGCTTAACGATTGAAGGTCGCTTGAGCAGTATTCATTATAACATGCTTGGTTAGAGAAGACAAGAAAGAGGCTGATAATCTACCAACCTCTGTTTTTAAATACATTTCAAGTCCAAACTATTCTTTATAGAAAAAAGTCCTATAAATTCGAGCAATAGTTAAAATACCTACAAATATAACTCCCAAAATAGATAACACTATTTTCACAAAATTCATTTCAGAACCTATTACATAGATATGAAAAAGAGGGGCTAGTCCTACACATATATACAATAGATAATTTATAAAGTTTATTTCACCTAATCCTGCAAAAAAATGTTTCATTTTAAATATCCCAATTTTACCTTTCATCTTTATAATCCACTAACAAGCCACTAACAACTCTATTGACTTCTCTTTTTTTTGAAAAATCTTGACAGCAAATTTACTCCACTTAATGCCACTAAGATTTCAATGGGCAAAAAATAGTAATCCCATATCAAATGAGAAATCAGCAATGATAGAAATAGTATACAGTCAAAAGAACTATTCTTAAAATATTCTGTACTTACATAATACAGAAATGCCACAAACACTGCAATTAAAACAACCATCATAATACTATTATCCTGTCCTTCTCACTAACTCTATTTCCAAAATTTCATTTTTGGGGGACTTAGTAACGCAATTCCAATTAGCAATACACCTAATATAAATAAAAGTATTTCCCAAAATTTATTCTCAGTTTTAATAAAGATACCATACCTATCTCATTTCTTATTTTTAAATAATTCATACTCTTTTTCTCTGATAAAAGGAAGTGAGAAATTAGAAAAAATTAGTAGAATTGAAAACAGATATTCGTCTTTTTGTATCACTAAAACATAACCTAAAAATAAATAGACAATCAAATCTAGTACAAAAAGAGAAAATATCCTCCTTTTCATTACCTTACTTTTCTTAAAGATTATGTTTAATAGAACCTTTATCGTAGTATCTACACAAATTTTTATCAAAAAGATAAGAGTTAGTACATGATTATCAACTGTACCATGAAGAATAAATGGAAATATAGTTAATATAAAACTAGAAATCTCTAAATATTTTATCCAAGGAGATTGAGACATCTTACTTTTAAACTGACTGATTTTCCTATATTCACTAGCTAATCTAGTATCAAAATCTTTACCAATTATATTAAAGATTAAGAACTCCAGGATAAAAATACTGATTAATACGATATAAGTAGAAACCTTTCCTGGGAAATATTTATTGATTAAAATCGGGAAACTCATTAACAGAATTGAGTTTATAGCCAGACAAATGGATACTATTTTATTCTTCACAGAATATATAGGTAACGATACTATTGAATAGAGAAACGCTAAAAAAATAAGCAAGAAATACTCAGTGCTGCTAATTAGCGGCGCCCTTAATGATAAAAATAGATAGGCCCCCCACACGATGATATGCGCTTTACGAATTGACTCTACACTACTCATGCTTCTTCCTCTTATCCTTGGTTCCATTTTTAAACTATGTCAACCTTTTTCACAACTTTATTTCGACTTTCTTTTTTACTTTTTACATTGCTATGATACAATATTTTTAACAAAATTTTATTGTTTGTTAACTTTTTTCACGAAAAGGAGAAAATCATGCGTTATGATTTCGGAAAGGTCTATAAAGAAATACGTGAGTCAAAGGGGCTGACCCAAGAAGAGGTCTGTGGGGGTGTTCTCTCAAGAACCAGCCTATCAAAAATCGAAAGTGGCAAGACAACCCCGAAATATGAAAATATGGAATTTCTTCTCCGTCAAATCAATATGAGTTTTGAAGAGTTTGAATATATCTGTCAACTTTATCAACCAAGTCAACGAACAGAAATCATGCAAATCTATCTCAATATGCGTTCCATTATCGGGACCAGCGATCTTGTCAATTTAATTCAAAAATGCCAAGACTATCTCAAGACCCACCACGATCTCCCTATAGAAGAAATCAGGGACATGCTTGAAGTTGTCATTTATATCCGTCAACACGGGACAGGGGAACTATCAGAACACGCAGAACAGGTTGCCAAAAAACTTTGGAAAAAAATTGAAAAACAAGATACATGGTATGAGAGTGACCTAAAAATCCTCAATACCATTCTTTTCAGTTTTCCCATTGAATACCTCCATCTCATCACTGGAAAAATATTGCAACGCTTGGAAATCTATAAAAACTATCAACATTTATATGAATTGCGAATGACAATTCTATTAAACCTTTCTACACTCTATCTATACAATCAAGATAAAAACATGTGTAAGCAAATCTGCTACACTTTACTGGAGGATGCCAAGAACAAGAAAAGCTATGATAGGCTTGCTATCTGCTATGTCCGTATTGGGATTTGTACAGACGATTCTAAACTTATCCAAAAAGGTTTCTCCCTTCTGGAGCTAACCGAGGAAACTTCTATGCTGTCTCATCTCAAAAAAGAAGTAGAGACCTATTATCAACCAAAGAAATTATAAAAAAGTCGAGGGGGTTCCTCGACCTTTTCATATTATTCTGTTTGTTATTTCTTAATACCAGCCGTTGTTAAGCCAGAAGTTTTTAGCTCTGCCAAGCCACATGGTGTGCTTACTACTATGTGTCCATGTCACCATGAATCGATGAACGATTTAACGAGAAAATATGACTTTTACGTTTATCCCAACTCAATTTTGACATTTTTTTCAAAAGTCAATATATCTCACTTTTTTAACGACAAGAAAGAGGCTGTCAATCGACCAACCTCTTATTCTGAACCTATCAATCTATCACTTTCTAGCTTCATTCGCTTTCTTAGCAACTGCAATCTGGTATTTCACTTGGTCAAATCCTGTACCCCCCAAAGAATTTCGTCTTTGAACAGCAGTTTTAGGTTGCAAGTAGACATAGATATCCTCGGCAATGAGGGAATGATAGGTTTGCAATTCCTCCAGACTCCAATCTTGAATATTTTTAGCAGACTTGATAGAGTCTAGCACTAATCTTCCTACAACCTCATGAGCTTCTCTAAATGGCAAGCCTTTCCCTGCCAAATAATCTGCCAACTCAGTCGCATTTGAAAAGTCCTTCTCTGTCGACTCTTGCATTTTTTCCTTGTTTACCTGCAAGCTAGATAACATACCTGCCAATACATCGAGGGAATTTAAAATCGTTTCGACCGTGTCAAACATTCCTTCCTTATCCTCTTGCAAATCCTTATTATAAGCTAAAGGTAAGGACTTCATGACTGTCAATAGTCCAAACAGATTCCCGTAAACTCTACCAGTCTTTCCTCGAATCAACTCAGCCATATCTGGATTTTTCTTTTGGGGCATAATAGAGGAACCTGTTGTAAACGTATCTGACAAGGTAATGAATTGGTACTCAAAACTACACCAATTTATCATTTCTTCACAAAAACGGCTCATATGCATCATGAGTATGCTGGCATTGGACAGAAATTCTAAGATAAAATCGCGGTCACTAACAGCATCCAAAGAATTTGTATAAGGTTGCTTAAACTCTAACAAATCGCTAGACAATTGACGATCAATGGGGAAAGTCGTTCCTGCCAAAGCTGCCGCACCTAGAGGGCATAAGTCTGTATGCTTCTGGTTAAATTCAAAACGTTCACTGTCTCTTTGAAACATATTGTAGTAAGCCATCAGGTGGTGGGCAAAACTAATAGGCTGGGCATGTTGCAGATGGGTATAACCCGGCATGATAGTCTCCACATGATTTTCCGCCAAGTCTAATAAAACACCTTTGAGATGAGCCAGTTTATCTAGGACATGGCCAAGTTGTTCCTTAAAAACCTAGGAAAACTACATAAAAATTTCATTCCTAGGCTTATTGATGCTATTTATCTATGGGGAAACATGAGTATTCAGTCAGTCGAGCTAACTCATTTCCCCTCGCCCAATTCAATGATACGATGACATTGTTGGGCTACATAAGCATCGTGGGTCACAATAATAACTGTTTTCCCCTCGCGATTCATCTCTAAGAGAAACTTCAAGACCAAATCTCTATTTTCAGGATCCAGAGAACCTGTTGGTTCATCGGCTAAAATCAGCTGGCTGGGTTTTAAGATGGCTCTAGCAACTGCAATTCGTTGTTGTTCGCCACCAGACAACTCGGAAACCTTTTGATGCAAAGTAGCTGACAAACCTACTCTCTCTAAAATCTCTTCCACCTTTTTGAGCTTGTCTTTCTTGGACAATTTCACATATTTCAGCGCCAGCATGAGATTGTACTCGACCGTTTCATCATCAATCAGAGCAAAATTTTGAAACAGATAAGAGATATGTTCACGGATTATTGTTTGCGACTTAGCAGAATTGACCGCTAGATTTGTCTGACCAAAAATCTCATACCGTCCGCTATAATCACCATCTATCAAACCTAATAAATTTAACAAGGTCGACTTACCACTACCACTTTTTCCAACAATGGCTACCAAATCCCCCTGATCAATCCTGAGAGATAAGTGATCCAAAATCACTTTTCCCCCAATGGTTTTGGTAATATTTTCCAACTCAATCATAAGATGCCCCCTTTCAATAACTCTACTAGACTTCTTTTCTCCATCCTAGAAGTCAAGGCTAGCACAAATAGTATATCCAAACATGTAAAGCCTGCAAACAGCAGGAGTGGCAGGAGCGCATGGGCAAAGAAAATCAAGACTAGAAGAGGGAGACTATAGCCCAGCAAGAGCAGAACGAGGAGAGGACGATAGCGATCGACCAGTTTCCACCCCATAAACTTCTTGGTAATGATATCCCTGCGCTTCAACAAGAAAGTGGTAACGAGTAAAAAGTAGGAGACAATCATACTGAGAAGAGCAAATAAGGCAAACAGAACGTTAAAATTACGAACAGAATCCCGATAGGTATCAACCATCTCCTCTTGAATTGCTTGAATCGATGAAAATTTTAAATAGCTACCATCAGATAAGTTATCGACTAACTCTGTAATCACTTTTTGATTTTGTTCTGTATTTTCAACTTTCATCGGATTGTTTAAACCTGTCGTTGACAAGTGAGTCTTTTCTTCCCACATCATGTCTTGATCATTTACCAGACTAATGATTGGATTGTGGAGATTTTCCTTTCGCTCATTATTATAAGGGAAGAAAGACCAATCTCCTTCATAGTAGGCAATTTCTACATCCATATCTTCTATTGTTTTCTTTTGCTGATCTTCATACCTCATAGAAAGATAGGCGATGGATTTTCCCAAGAACTGATTCTTGCCTTCTTGTCCTTTGGCACTGGCTGGCATCAAAATAACTTTTTTAGTGCCTGTATCTGGTAACTTGAATCCCTTGTTCTTTAGAAAATTGCTATTAGCATAGTAAACATCTACCTCATCAGGCAGTTGGTACTGTTGCACTTGTTCAGCTTTGATGACTGGTTTGATAGGAAGACTCGCACTTCGCACATAGTTTACTTGTGTTTTTGCTAGCAAGTCTTGATAAAATTGGTAGAAATAATCTGTAGATTTCCCTGAACCTGCTAGCTCTTCTTGCCACAGGTTATCATTGAGTTGGAAGGTTTCTAAGGTCAGGTAATTCCCTTGACTTACCCACTGTTGCTGATAAGCAAGTTCTTTGTTTTCTTGTTCTAGACTTCTGCCTACCCCAATCAGTAAGGCCGTCAGTAAAATAGTTGTCCCTATTTTCATCACATAATTGAAGATGAGACCAAGTTTGACAGATGAAAAACCCTTCAACATGGAGCTGACTGTCATTTTTTGAATCATCAGGTAGGTCAGCCAACTGATGAACAAATACAACTGTAAAAGCAGGACTTGGGATAAGAGTAAACTTGGGAACAAAAGTTTTGGTCTGTAGTCCAGCACTAAAAATAGTCCCAAGTCAATGATAAGACTTCCACCCAAGAGAAGATAAAAATTAGTCTTTACAAAACCAGCTAAAATCGCCCTGCTTTGAAAACCAAGTAACTTTTGAACCCCCACTCGTTTCATCTCCATCATCGGCTGATAAACTGTCATTAAAATCACAAGCAAGATTGCCAAGATAAAGATAATGATAGATAGTAACAAAGCTTGATTTAGCACTCCAACCTGACTTCGGTAAGTGGGTTCTAATAAAATCGTCTTATCTATCTGGAAAAAATCACTCCACTTTTGTAGAATGGTATCACGATCTATCTCTTTGCTGGAGGTAATCATGTAGCGCCCATTTACAGTATGGGATTTATCCTCAATATAGGATTGGAAGGTCTGGAGTCGAATAAGTTTCACCTTTAAAAAGGTGGGAATGGTTCCTAGATTATTGGGAAGATCCTGGTTGCTGTAGACCCCCTTTTCGTTCTTTGAAAAATCAAGAGAAGTCAAACCGAACTCCTGATAGGGGAAGGTTTCCTTATCAAAAACACCAGCCTTGACCACCTCATCGCCATTATCTATTTTGATAATAGAGACCTTGTCTTGACTTGCAACCTCTTCAAAAAACTGGAGAATAGTTTCTGTCGGTTTAGTGACATCTTTCAAGTACAAGTCAAATGAATAAGTTGTCTTGCCCATCTCCTGAATCCGCACTATTTCTCGTGTAACATTTACATTCAGGACAAAAAACGTAGTACACAGTAAGAGCAAGAGCATACAAAGATGACTGATTTTTTTCATAGAGATACCTCCCGTGAAGAGACGAAACTGGGAAAAAACTAACTTTCCAATAAAACCACACAGTGATTCCAGTTTTGAATACAATCAAGCTGAAAGAAACACTGTGTGGTTTTTGAACGTTCAGAGATTCGTTTTTTGGATAATTGTCAATCAGAATGTTCTTTTATCTGTTAATAATCCGAGAAAATCTTGTCGTTTCAAGTCGGAGAAATGTTTGGTAGAAAGACTTCCTTTTTGAAGTCCATCATCTCTAACCTGCAAATAATAGCTATGTTGGCTTGTTTTAATTGTCAAAAAATCGCCAAATACAAAAACTTTTTTCCAGTTACGAATCTCAAATTCTTTCATCTCTGATTTTGGAATGCGGATAAGTCCTTGCCGCAAATCACGATGATGCTCACTTGTGAAAGTCATCCCATTCCCAAGATTTCTTATCAGTAGTTCATCTGGAGTTACCATCACCAGCGCTATTTTAGTTAAGAAAATTTCAACTGTTGGTGGTAAGATCGCTAGATTAAACCAAGGGTGTAAGTAGCGATAAGCTAAGAAATAGTTAGGTTCCTCACCCAATCCTAGTTGTTTATATAAGGCCTTGACCTCACTATCTAACCTCGCTTCAAAAGACACATCCGAATGCTCTTCTTCCTTCCTCTGATTAAAATAACGCATCCAGACTAGAAAACCTATAAAGACTATAATAAATATTCCTGATAAGAGATATTTTACATTGTAGTTCATCACTTAACCTCCTGATTCACTACTCCGCCCAAAGCAGAGGCCTATTTATTTTGAAAATAGTTCCATAACAACTTTAAATAAGACTGGTAAGATTGTCAAACTAGAATTCTTTCTTTTCTAGCTACATCATAATTCTCGACTAAATACAAAGTTAAGGTCACTGAATTTGTCAACGCTTGCACACCTCCCGTTTCACCTATATTATAAATCAACATATATAACCTGTCAAGCAATTAAAGCAAATATTAAATGTTTTCAAAAAGAAGAATTATAGTTATATTTTACACATAAAAAAGATAGCTTTTGCTATCCTTATACATTATCTGACTGCTTATCCATTAGATATTGTTCCACCTTGAGCGCCTTGACTTCATTATTTTCAATTAGATAAAGCACCTTAGCTTTCATATAATAGTCCTTAGCAACAGAGATATCAAGATCTTCTGTTACATTTCCCAATAAACAATATAAATCTGCTAACCTAAAGCTACTATGATATTTGTTACAAAATTCAATTATCTCCAATAATAGCGCTCTGGACTTATCCATCTCCTCCTGTTTCCAAAGGTGGTAACAATAATTGTATTTTATTTTGATATACAACTCAATTTGTTCACGCACACTAGTATCGATTTTTGAAAGGGCTACGGAAACCTGATCATATAGTTGCTCAAATTTCTCCTTATCCTCATCATAGCCTAAGAAAATCAGCAGGGTATTCAAAATATATAAGTAATCCACTTTATCAATACTAATCCTACTAAGGATGTCCTCTATTTTTGAAATAGCTAGTTTTAATTGATGTTCACATTGATAAGTTAGAATGGCATCTATCCAGTCCAGATAAATCTTTTCATCAAAAGATAAAGAAGTCTGTTGCTTTCTCTCTCCCTCAAAAGCATATTTCAAAGAGGCATAATCTTGATTTTCCAATAATGTTTCAGACAATCTCTTGAAAGCAGACAAGCCTAGAAACTCTTTCGAAATTTCTCCTGAAAAGAAATAGTCCATATTTAAGCCCATTTTTTCAGATAATTTATATAACAAATCTGCTCCTGGCATATATTTGCCTTGTTCCATTCGACTTATCTGAGTTTGTTGGCAAATTCCTTCTGCCAACTCTTTTTGCGACCACCCCAACTCTTTTCGCTTATTTTTTAATCTTGTTGCTAATAATGCATGCATGCTAACCACCACTATTTATATTCTATAAAAACATTATACTACTTTTTTGAGAAGATTATATCAGATTGTCTACATAGTGTGAACAGGATTCTAAAAAGGAAAGAAAAAAGAGCTATTCAAAGCTCTTTCCCCTATTTCTTAATACCAGCCGTTGTTAAGCCAAAAGTTTTTAGCGGCTGACCATGAACCGTAACGTCCTGCAACGTAAGCATCTGCTACACGTTCTTGGTTTTCAGCTGAGTAGTCACCGTTCAAGTATGAATCTGTCAATTGGTAACGTCCAATGTAACGTCCATTTGTAGCTGTATAGCTACCACCTGATTCTTTTTGTGCAATCCATTCTTTAGCTTCTGCTTCAGATCCGCTTACAGTTGCGGCTGGTGCTGAAGTTTCTGCTGTAGCAACAGTTTCTTCTGCTACAGGAGCGCTTGCAGCTGGTGCTGCTTCTTCTACTACTTCTGTAGTTTCTGCTACTGGAGCTGAAACAGTTTCATCTTGAGCAGCTGGTGCTGCATAAGTAGCTGACGCTGGTGTTGCAACAGGCGCTACAGGACCATCGATAACCAACTCTTGACCAACATAAATCAAATGAATGTTGTCAATGTGGTTGTTTTCTGCCAATTTCTCAACAGTTGTGTTGTGAGTTTCAGCGATTTCTGAAAGTGTATCACCTTCTTTAACAGTGTAAGTTGATGATTCTTGAGCAGACACAAATGATGGAGCAAATACTGCAAACAAGGCAGCTACTCCTGCAAGGGTTGTTTTAATCTTTTTAGTTGTTGATTTCATATTTGAAAATTCTCCTTCTTTCTATACTTCTATCATACCCTTTAAATATTACTATTTCTTAACACTTTTATGTAGAAATATTACAAAATTATTTTTTATTTCCCTAAATAAGCCATTTTTGTCATAAAAGTCGCTATTTTATGCTATTTGTGGCATTAAAAAGGTTTTCATCTACAATTAAAGCCAAGCCCCTCATTCTTTGATATAATAGAGATAAGAATTTTTATAAGGGGAAACTGATGAAATCACTTCGTTTTCAATCTGTCTTTGATATCATCGGACCAGTTATGATTGGCCCATCTAGTAGCCATACAGCTGGGGCTGTTCGTATTGGGAAGATTGTCTCTTCCATTTTTGATGATACTCCGACAGAAGTCGAATTCCAACTATTTAACTCATTTGCCAAAACCTATCGTGGTCACGGGACAGACCTAGCCCTTGTTGCAGGTATTTTAGGCATGGATACAGATGATCCTGAAATCCCAAACAGCCTGGAAATTGCCCACAAGCGTGGCATCAAGATTGTCTGGACTATTCAAAAAGACAGTAATGCTCCTCACCCAAACACCACTAAAATTACCGTCAAAAATGCTCACAAAACTATCAGTGTGACTGGTATTTCTATCGGTGGAGGAAATATTCAAGTAACCGAACTCAATGGCTTTGCCGTCTCTCTCAATATGAATACACCGACTATCATCATCGTTCATCAAGATATTCCAGGTATGATTGCCCTCGTAACAGAGGCTCTTTCACGCTATGGTATCAATATCGCCCAGATGAATGTTACTCGTGAAAAAGCTGGTGAAAAAGCCATTATGATTATCGAAGTTGACAGTCGCAACTGCGATGAGGCCATCGAAGAAATTCGAAAAATCCCTCATCTCCACAATGTCAATTTCTTTAAATAGGAGGAAGCATGTTTTATTCTATCAAAGAATTGGTCGAGCAAGCAGATCTGGACTTTCAAGGAAATGTCGCAGAACTCATGATTACAACAGAGTTTGAATTGACCGGTCGCGAACGTGAAGAAGTCTTCCTTCTCATGGAACGCAATCTGGAAGTCATGAAAGCCTCTGTCCAACTTGGCCTTAATGAAAATAAATCTCGTAGTGGTCTGACAGGTGGAGATGCTGCCAAATTGGATCACTACATCAAAAACGGAAAAACTCTATCAGATTACACGATTCTATCTGCTGCCCGAAATGCCATCGCAGTCAATGAACACAATGCCAAAATGGGCTTGGTCTGTGCCACTCCGACCGCAGGAAGTGCTGGCTGTCTGCCTTCCGTTCTCACTGCTGCTATTGAAAAATTAGACCTCAACCACGAGCAACAGCTGGATTTCCTCTTTGCTGCCGGTGCCTTTGGACTAGTCATCGCAAACAATGCCTCTATCTCAGGTGCTGAAGGTGGCTGTCAGGCCGAGGTTGGTTCGGCCTCTGCTATGAGTGCTGCAGCCTTGACTCTAGCTGCCGGTGGAACACCTTATCAGGCCAGTCAGGCCATTGCCTTTGTCATTAAAAATATGCTGGGCCTCATCTGTGACCCTGTTGCCGGCTTGGTTGAAGTTCCCTGTGTTAAACGCAATGCCATGGGAGCTAGCTTTGCCTTCATCGCAGCAGACATGGCCCTGGCAGGTATCGAATCTAAAATCCCTGTGGATGAAGTTATCGATGCCATGTACCAAGTAGGAGCAAGCATGCCAACTGCCTTTCGTGAAACAGCTGAAGGTGGACTCGCTGCCACCCCTACTGGTCGTCGCCTCCAAAAAGAAATTTTCGGAGAATAAGCTTATCAAATAGGAGAAATCATGACCTCTATCACAGCGATCTTTTTCGATCTGGATGGAACCCTCGTTGACAGTTCTATCGGGATTCACAATGCCTTTACTCATACTTTTAAGGAGCTGGGGGTGCCTAGTCCTGATGCCAAAACTATTCGTGGTTTTATGGGGCCACCCCTTGAAAGTAGTTTTGCGACCTGCCTTCCCAAAGACCAAATTTCTGAGGCTGTCCAGATATACCGTTCTTACTACAAGGCAAAAGGCATCCATGAAGCTCAACTCTTTCCTCAGATTATAGACTTGCTTCAAGAACTATCTAAGAATTACCCTCTTTATATCACCACTACAAAGAATACTCCAACCGCTCAAGACATGACTAAAAACTTGGGAATCTATCATTTCTTTGATGGCATTTATGGTTCCAGCCCTAAAGCACCCCATAAGGCAGATGTCATTCGCCAAGCTTTGAAGACACATCAACTAGCACCAGAACAAGCCATCATCATCGGAGATACCAAGTTTGATATGCTGGGAGCTCAAGAAACAGGCATTCAGAAATTGGCCGTCACTTGGGGATTTGGAGAGCAAGCAGACCTACTAAACTATCAGCCTGATTATATCGCCCACAAACCCATAGAAGTTTTGGCCTATTTTCAATAACATAGACTGGGCGACAACCCCATTTCAGAAGAAAATGGAGCAAGTTTCTACATAACAAAACGCATATTACCAAGATTCTTCAGAACTGATAATATGCGTTTTTCTTTTTTATTCAACGTGGGTTGTTTGATTGGCAAAGGCGATAATGGCTTGCTTCAATTCATCTCCACTGAGAGTTCGGAACTCTTCAATTTTTTGGTCGATAGCTTCTAGAGGCATGACATTAACCTTACCAACGAAAATCTTATCCATAACCTGATTATCAACAAGTTCTGTTGATACCAAGAGTTCTTCGTAAAGTTTTTCGCCTGGGCGGATTCCAACTTCAACAATTGGAATTTCGCTTTCGGTGTGTCCACTTAGAAGGACCATTTTCTTGGCCAAGTCATAAATCTTGACTGGTTTGCCCATATCAAGGATAAAGACTTCCCCATCCTTGGCATAAGCACCAGCATGGATAACCAGACGGCTAGCTTCTGGAATAGTCATAAAGTAACGGGTCATACGGAAGTCTGTCACCGTTACAGGCCCACCTTCAGCAATCTGACGTTCAAATACTGGAATGACACTACCACGACTACCAAGAACATTCCCAAAACGAACCGCACAGTAGGTCGATTGGCTACGTTGGTTAAAGCCAGTGACAATCAACTCAGCCACGCGCTTGGTTGCTCCCATAACATTTGGTGGATTAACCGCCTTATCTGTCGAAATCATAACCATCTTAGGTACTTTGGCTTCATCAACAGCCTTAGCAACGTTGTAGGTTCCACGGATATTGTTTTTGAAGGCTTCTTTTGGATTGCGTTCCATCATAGGAACGTGCTTGTGAGCAGCCGCATGATAAACAATAGCTGGCTTGTACTGCTCAAAGACTTGCAACAAGCGGTCATAGTCCTGAATATCCGCAATCACAGGTACATAATCAATCCCTTGGAACTTACGAATCAGTTCATGATAAACAAGGTAGATTGAGTTTTCCCCATGACCGAGCAAGACGATGCGTTCAGGATTGAAGCGACTAACTTGGCGACAGATTTCAGAACCGATTGAGC